>CAZMPQ010000019.1:0-14586 GCA_964568535.1 uncultured Candidatus Saccharibacteria bacterium | reverse complement strand
TGGAGGTTGCGTTCTCGTTCCATTGCTCCATCTCATAGCTCAACTCGGTGGAGTCATCCGCGTCTATGAAACGGATGTCTTCGCCGGCACTCTTCGTTTTCGCGTGGTCGATGTTCGTGGACGAATTGAGCGCGACAAGTATCGGGAAATCCGTAAGCGCAGCGGTCGACGACGGCGCAAGCGTTATCTTCTTGCGATTCAGCCATGAACTGTTCCACCAACCGCCGCCCGTCCCCGCGGCGTCTTTGACCTGCACGAACGCCTGCCAACTTTCGGCCGAATATGATGACGACGCATCCGTTGCCTGCGCGAAGTAGTACACACCAAAGGTCGTCGTGGCGTTCGCGCTGGTGCCGCCGGAGCAGCTGTTCGTCGTCGTCGCGACGAAATAGCAATTCAAACTGTTCGTCGTGGGACTTATCGCCTGACAGGTGGACGAGACACCAGTGCGGTAGATGGTACTCGTGACCCATCCGTTCGTGAACACATCCTCACAGCCGTCGGCATCCTCTACGGTGAAGCTCACGGAAACGGAGGTCGTCGCGTTTGGGATAAGCGTAATGTCCGAGCCGTTGTTTAGGACGACGTTCGTGACCGTCGGCGCATTTTCGCCCGCAACTTCTCCGAATGTAATGGCTGGATAGTTTTCGTAGTGGTCCAATTCGGTGTCATCCGATTTCACCATGCGGAAGTAATAGGTGGTCTGTTGAACACCCGCCGGATCAAGCGAAAAGTCCCACTCACCGTCGCTTCCTGCCGCAATGGCGTTCGGGTTCGCTCCCGTTGGATTTTGCTCCTCATACGTTTCGCCGACGTCTGAGTCAGTGAGTTGCAGGGTGGAGGTGAGCGTTACCGTTCCCCCAACGGAAGTATTGTCGTAAAACTCCCAGATAGATGGGACGGCTTCCGTCGTCGTGGAATATCGGATGACTACCCGTCCATCCGTTCCAGCAGTTGCGGTCGTGATACTTCCCGTACCGCCCAATCCTGCACTGCCGGCGTAGTCTATTGAGCTGCTTGCTCCGGCAGTAACGCCCGAGCCCGAATTCGTTGATGTCGCGGTCACGAATGTGTCGAAACCGCTGGAGCCGCCTCCTCCGCCGCCGGCGCCTTCGCCGCTTCCAGCCTCGCCTCCGCCACCGCCGAATCTCCCAGCACCGCCTCCTCCGCCGCCGGACTCGGATGCGTTCGCGCACACCGCGCATCCCGCGCTTCCCCCGCCGTTCCTTCCTCCCGCCGCGCCGCCGCCGGTGCCAGTACCGCCGTTCGCGCCGCCGCCGCCATTGTTCGCCGAACCAGCTGCGCCGTCTCCGGCGCCGCCGCTCCCGCCCGCACCACCAGACCCGCCGGCGCTCTGCGTTCCGCCGTTCCCACCATCCGCTCCCGGACCGCCACCGGTTCCGCCATTCGTGCCAGTCGCTCCACCGCCCGGTCCGCCGTCACCGCCATCTTCGCCGGTCGTACCACCGGCGCCGCCGCCTCCGCCGCCACCGGCAGCCTGTATCCAGACGGTTGATGTGGGGCTCAACACGGCGCTGTATCCGCCGCCTCCTCCTCCGCCACCGGCATCGTTATTGTTCGCTCCCTGCGTACCGCCGCCGCCGACCACGATCGTAAGGTCCGTTCCCGCCGTCACGGCGATAGTTCCTGAAGCAAATCCACCACCACCACCGTCACCACCAATAGCGCTATCTTCACCCTCGCCACCGCCTCCGCCGGCTCCCCAGACCTTCGCAACGATACTTGCCGTGCCCGTCGGAACGGTCCAGGTAGTACCAGATGTGTTCGTGCTATAAACCTGGGTTTGTTCCGGACCGGTACTGGATGCGATGCTGCCAACATCCGCCCAGTTACCCGTCGTTGAGGTTGACCACTGAAGTTTGAAGGATTCGGATGATGCGGTCAGACTTCCGCCGGTTGAAGATGCGTTCAAGTTCATGCGCAGACGAACCTTTGTAGAGGTTGCCGCAACCGTTGCCGTGGCGTTCTCTATCGCAAGCGCGGAGCCCGGTTGGGCGGTGTCTGCGTTCGCGAACCACCGGAAATCGTTTTGCGTAAGGATGGCTGCGCTGACTATTTTGATGGATGGGTACGTGCACGCCGCGCCAAGGCAGTCCAACGGAACCTCGAGGTCTTGCCGCCGGAAGTTCACGGTATTGTCCGTCACGTCGTAAATGCGGAAGAAGTAGGTCTCCCCGCCAGTCACATCCTGCGCTTTAAGGTTCCATGCTATCTCCGTGGTCGTCGCCGCAGTGAAATCCATGCTGGAGCTTGGTGTGGCGTTGCTGCTTATCGTAAGCGTGCTCGTGCCGACGCTTCCAGTGAGCCGCAGAGCGGTAAGGAGCCCACCATCGTAGCAAGCGGTGCACGTTTCAGACGACGAGGCGTAGCGCCACACAGCCGTTGTATTCGTGGCGTCCGCAACGTCCGTCCAGTTCAAGTTCCGACAGTTGTCGGGGTCTGGACAAGTTGAGGACGCCACCCACTGGAGTATTTTCCGGGCGTTGCTTTCATCCGGTCCACCGGCGAGCTCTATCGTCTGCGCCCGGAGTTGGATGATGTCACCGGTTATGGTGGTTGTGGGCGTCACGTTTTCGCCTGCAAGCGCAACCGAGGGGTCCGTTGAGCTCACGGTCGTATACCACCGCCAGTTGCGCGACCAGGCGCTGTGGGGATTCCAGTAGAACCAGTATGCGAGTCCTTCGGTTTGGGCGTTACTGCAATCTGGAGGGTTGTTGTCCGTAGCCGCTGAGCTTCCCGCAGGATTGATGAGATAGTCCGCAAGGGCCCATGTACTTGTCACCCAATAGTTTGACTCCAAATCGCAGTCAATATTTTTCTCAATGACCATGATCGTATCGCCATTCGTGTGACCGGAAAAACCGCCGTGGAAAAATGACGCGGCATCGTCGGATGAACCGCCCGGCATATCCGTAATTGCGCCGGTGCCGGTATCGCTCCGCCAGAGGAAGTAGTCGCTCTGGTCATTGGAGAACTGGTCTGTCCACACAAACATCGCAGAGCTAGATTCCACGCCGCCATTCTGCTTTTCCCATGCGCATCCGATGGACGGATTGAGGTCTCCCTCCGCGCCGGTATTGCTCGCATTCACCGCACTGAAACCGTCAGTCGTTCCGGACGAGCGCCATATCCAGCCACGGACCTCGTCATTATCGGAATGCGTTGCAAGACAAAGCCGGTCGCTCTTTGGGTCGGCGTTCATCTGCGGCCACAAGAGAAGCCCCGCCTCGCCAAACGTACCGACCGTCGTTGTCGGACTCCATACCGAACTCGTCTGGCTCCAAGTGGTATAGCTCGCTTGTGCACCAGCCGCTGACGTGGAACTTGAATACACCACGAGCGCCCGCTCGCTTCCCGCGGCCTCCCACGCCCCAGCCACGGCATTCGTCGTGGATACCGAGGTGCGGCTCAAAGTCGTCGTGTTTATCCACGTACTGCCATTCCAAATGGCCGCGAAAGCATCTGCGTTCGCGTCAACGGCGGTAAGAAGAATGCGATTCGTGCGCGACTTATCCAGCTGCCCGCCGCCCTGCGCCACAAGATTCACCCAGGCGAATCGCCCCGAACTCTCCGCAAGGTCCAGAATGGACGGCACCGCGCAGTTTGTTCCCGACCAGGTACTGCTGTCGTACGTGCAATAGAGTAGCCGTCCTGCCGTTGTTGTCGCGAATACAACAAGCCCGCTGCCGGAGAGCTGCTCGTAGGCAAGGTCTGCGGGACGCGTGCAGAGCCCAAGCGTCGTATTGCACGTCACCGTGCCGTTATGCACTCCTGTTTTTACGAAGTTATCTGCCGTATCGCCCGTGAAGTCCGCCGCTGCATCACAATCTCCCGTACATTTCGTAACGCCGACACCGCCGCTTGTATGTACAGTGACGATAAATGCCTCATTACGGGTCGGCGCTCGACGGGCGGTCAAATGCACAATATTCGTCGTAGTTGGTGTAACACCGGAAGTAGTTGTCGCGCTCCAGGAATCCGCGTTGGAACGCGTTTGGAAAAGAATTACACCCGGCGCGGCTGTCGACCCAAAGAAAAATCTTCCAATAGCCGTAACGGCATCCGACGCTATCTGCCACTGCCGGTATTCCTTCCATGTGCCGAGTGTGAGTGGGCCGAGCTTGTAGAGCTCCGGCGAGATGTCCGGCGCGTCAAAAGTATAGGTCAGCTCGCGCATCTCCCCATTTATAAGCGTCACCGGCCAAATGAGCCGCAGGTCTTCTCCGTCTACTTCCTGTCGCATCCCTTCCGCATTGTTCACGATGAATCCTGCCGGAACGGTCTCTACGATATCGCCAGTGAAATCCGCATTCGCGCGAATGCGGAGCGTCATCCCATATAAGTTCGGTGGATAGATACGCGAGGGGCCGACGCGCTGAACGTCAAATTCCGGCGTGTCTTCTACCTTGAACCCATCGGTTATCTCGCGCGTCCCATTCCGCGTTGTAGCCATGACGGTTATCTGGTGCACGCCGGCTTCTCCGGTTGCTACGGTTGTCGCATAATCGGGTATCTGCGTAACGGAATCTGGTCCGCATTCGGAACTTGTTGAAATGCTTCCGTCCGCCGTCCGCCGTACGGTCTCTGCGCCGCTCGGCGCCTTGATGGTCGCCGTGATGTCTGCGTCGCAGATAGTGTGTCCTGTATCGTCCAGCACGCCGAAATGGAGCGCGGCCGTATCGCCGAGGGTATAGATGGACTTATCGGGGTTCACCACGAGCACGCCCCACAAGAACGAGCTCTCGCTGTAGTAGATGACACGGCCCTTAAGCGTCCAGATGCGCAGCAAGTACCGTCCCGGCCGGAGCTCTCGCTTCGGTTCCGGAATGGACACGCGCACCTTGTTGTTCGCCGTTACGAACATCGGCTCAATGTTCGTTAGTCGGCCGTTCGGTCCGACGACCTGCGCCACGACGGGGTTCCGCGGTGTGGGGAGAAGGTCTTGCGGCGGAATGATACTCGGCTCCGGCGGCGTTCCTTCGTCTTGCGCGAATGCGTCGCGCGTGGACTGTGCAAGCTCGCCAAGAAATCCGAAGAAAGTGAGCGGCGCGCGTCGGTCCTGCGCGCGCGCCGCAGGATGCTCCACGGGCCGCGTACCGGATTCTAACTTCTTCGGCTGGGGCATCGGTGCACGCCGCGGCGCCTCTTCTCCGCCGAGCTTGTCCAAGTCCAGCTCAACCGTTATGCCCTCATCCGTGCGGAACACACGGTCCCGTTCGGGAGCCGAAAGCACGGCTTCGTCCGGCGCAAGAAGAATGCGCGGCTTTTCCCGAAAGATGGAGCTCGCGGCGAGGAGGAGCACAACTGCCCCGATGGCCGCCGCTCCGCCGAGCACGGCGCGGCGTCGCGGGCCGGAGACCGCACGCCACGCACCGTGCGCGAACGCGCGGATGCCGCGGTATACGGCAAAAAATCGCCCGCGAGAGTTTGCGTTTGGGTCCATATATCTGAAACGCCGGGATTTTCCGTCACGCGCGCCCCCGGCCAGCACGCACTAAAATTCTACCACCTTATCCGGCGGGTTTTATCCCCACATTTCCTATTCCGGTTCTTTTCTTGTCGTATGTCTAGGCGAGCGATCGCCCGGCACGGAGCGAGCGATGGTACCGGATGGCGAAACGGTGCGCTTCGTCGCGGACACGGATGAGCGTTTCCTTGCTGATATCTTTTGGAACGATGCCGATGATATCATTCCGCTTCCGCTCCGGGCCTTTGGCAATACCGACGACGGGGAGCGCGCGGCGCGCGGCGCGAAGCGCGCGTCGCGCCGCGCGGACCTGCGGTGCTCCCCCATCCACAAGAATGAGCGCCGGCAGCTGCCACTCGGCGTGCCGGAGCCGACGCGTCAAAACCTCCGCAAGCATCGCCGTGTCGTTCGCGCCCTGCACCGTGCGGATAGCGAACTTGCGATATTCGTCCTTCGCCGGCCGGCCGCCCACAAACACGACCATAGACCCAACCGCGCTCGTCCCCGAAATATTTGAAATATCGTATCCTTCTATCCGCACCGTCGATGTTTGTTGCCCTTTGCTATTTGCTATTTGCTCTTCGCCAATGAGCGCCACATCCTGAATATGCTGCAACGCGAAAAGCCGCCGCTTCAGCCGCTCCGCGCGTTCGTAGTCCATCGCGTGGCTTGCCGCCTTCATCTCGCGCGAGAGTTGCGCAACGAGCCGCTTCCGCCCGCCGCTCAAAAAGAGCTTCAATTGCGCGATGGTCTTCCGATACTCCCCCGTGTCCGCCTCGCCGACACACGTCCCCGGACACAACCCAAGCTGATAATTGAAACATCCCCGTTCCCCGCTCCGCATTCCTGATACCTGATACTTGATATCTGACACATCATGCTCATTCCACGGAAATATCCGCCGCAAAATCTTCATCGCCTCGCGCAAGCTAGATGCTGACGTGAAGGGCCCATAGATGGTTCCGGCCGGCGCGTTCCGCCCGCGCACGACAAGCACCCGCGGGAACTTTTCGCGCGTGATAACGACGGAAAGGAAGCTTTTGTCATCCTTCTCGCGGACGTTATACGGCGGTGAAAGCTTTTTGATGAGTTCCGCCTCGCGGATGAGCGCTTCTATCGCCGTGCCGGTCACTTCGTGGTCTATCTTCCGTATCTCGCCGACCAGCCGCTCAATGCGCACATCATGCGCGCGCATGAAGTAACTGGAAACTCGGCGCTTCAGATCGGCCGCTTTACCAACGTAAAGCACCTTCCCGCCCGCCCCCCGAAAAATGTACACGCCTGGCGCGGATGGCAGTTTCTTAACCGTGCGCCCTGCCCTTTGCGATTTGCCCTTTGCGATTTGCCCTTTGCCCTTTGCCTGCTTCATCTCCCTCGGAGAAAATCGATAAGCCGCTCTATCGGCGTTTCATCGGGCAGTTCGTACCCTGTCGCGTTGCAGATTGCCTTCACCTCCTCCCGCGCGGCATCCGCGCCAGCGACGATAAGCTCCCCCGCTCGGTCGAACGCGAGCCAGCTGTGCTGCAAGACCGCCGGCCGGAGTACCAGGTCCGCCTGTTTCAATATCTCACGTGAAAGCTGGTACTCAATAACGGAAAGTGCATTAGAGACGATGTCGTACAAATTGGACCACGACACTTTTTCGTCTGCGGTATTCACCCACTGGCTTGTCACGTCCACGGCGATAACGTAATCCGCTCCCATCTGCCGCACAACGTCCGCCGGCACCGGGTCTGAAAATCCGCCGTCCATCAAAAGCCGGTCGTCGCGCTTCACGGGCTGGAAGATGAGCGGCAACGCGATAGAAGCGCGGATGGCCGTATCCATGCTCCCCGTGCGCATCACAACGGCGTCGCCGTTCTTCACATCCGTCGCAACCGCGGCGAACGGTATCGCGCAATCCTCAACGCTTTTCCGCGCAATCGCTTTCCCAAGCAGTTCCGGCACGGACGCATCGCGAAAAAGCGCGCCGTCGCGGCGCACGAGCACCTTACCGAGCGAAGCGATGTCCTTTCTCCGGAGCCGCGAGAATGTCTGGTCCAGCAGGTCTAAGTCGCCCGTTGCGGCGTAGAATCCACCGACGAGCGCTCCGATGCTCGTTCCGGCGATGTAATCTATCGGCAAGCCGGCCTCAACGAGCACGCGGATGACGCCCACATGCGCAAGCCCGCGCGCTCCCCCACCCCCGAGCGCCAACCCGATTTTCTTTCTCTTTTCTTTCTTCATCTGTTCCCTCTTATTTTCTATCTTCTATCTCCTGACACATGACACTTGATGCCTGACACCTATTCCTACCCCAGCGCCCTCGCCGCAAGCCCGATGGCCAAGATGCCCGCCGTGTTCGCGGCGAACGAGAACGCGATAACGAGCTTCATATCCGTCCGCGAAAATCCCATGAGCATCATCGCAAGTTCGTCCGGCAAGGGCGACGCCATGATGAGCGCAGCGACGAACGGCGTGAACCACTTGAAAACGCGCATGCGGAAAATGTGGCGGATGCGCCCGCGTTGCGCGCGGCCGGCTAACGTGAAGAAATCTTCCGCCAATGCGTCGCGAAAGAGCCGGAAGATGAGCAGGTCGCCGCAAACCGCGCCGATGCCGCCAAAGAGCGCAACAACGAAAAGCGAATCCGCTTGCGCAAGATTCCCCAAGAGCACGATGGCCGGCGCCGTCGTAAATGCGGATGTAAAGAACAATCCAGCGATGAAGCTCTCAAGCCAATGCATGCCGCCGGTAAAGCCGACGAACTGGTGCACGATGCCGGAATTCCCCAGCCACACGGCGAGCATCACGCTCGCGCCGATAAGGCCGAAGTCCCGCAGAATATGCCGATTCGCTTGTCGTTTTGTCTCCATAAATTCTTACTGTGCTCGCCGCTCTTCCTTCTATTCTATTTTCTACTTTCTATTTTCTATTTTCTGCCCGAGCACTTTCCGCAAATACTCCCCCGTCGCGCTTTCTTTTTTCCGCGCGATGTCTTCGGGCGTCCCCGTTGCGACCACACGCCCTCCATTATCGCCTCCGCCGGGCCCTAAATCAATCACCCAATCCGCGGACTTCACCACGTCCAGATTGTGCTCAATGACGACGATGGTATTGCCGCGGTCCACGAGCCGCTGGAACACATCCAGCAATTTTTGGATATCAGCGAAGTGCAGGCCGGTCGTCGGCTCGTCCATGATGTAGAGCGTGCGGCGCGTGTCGCGCTTGCCGAGCTCTGCCGCGAGCTTCACGCGCTGCGCTTCGCCGCCAGATAAGGTCGTCGCCGATTGTCCGAGCTTCAGATATCCGAGCCCCACTTCGTTCAAGATATTCAGCTTGTCATAAAGCCACGGAATGTCCTCAAAGAACGCGGCGGCTTCTTCTATCGTCATCTCCAATATCTCGTAGATATTCTTCCCATGCGCGTTCTTTCCCGCCGGGCGATATTCCACTTCGAGCGTCTCGCGGTCAAAACGCTTTCCTTTGCACACTTCGCACTGCACGTAGACCGTCGGCAAAAAGTGCATCTCAATGGCGTTCACGCCGTGGCCTTCGCAGTTCTCGCACCGTCCGCCCGGCACATTGAAACTGAACCGTCCGGGCTTGTAGCCGCGCACGCGGGCATCCTCCGTTGCGGTAAAAAGGTCGCGGATGAAGGTCCACGCGCCAACGTAGGTCGCCGGATTTGACCGCGGCGTACGGCCGATCGGCGACTGGTCAACGTTCACCACGCGATTCACGTATTCCGTCCCAAATATCGCGCTGTGCGCGCCCGGTTTATACGCCGAGCCATTGTACTTATTAGAAAGCGCCTTATAGAGCACATCGTAGACGAGCGAGCTCTTGCCGGAGCCGGAGACGCCCGTCACCGCGGTGAACCGCCGGAGCGGAATGTCCACATTCACGTTCTGCAAATTATTCGCCGTCGCGCCTTTGATCTTCAGGTATTCTTGGGTCTTCGGTATCTTCCTCCGCTCTTTCGGCACGGCGATGAACTGTTTGCCGTGCAGATACGCGAGCGTGAGCGATTCCGGAAACTTTTTGTGCGCGTTCCCTTTCGGAGCGAGCAATTCGGCAATAGAACCTTCCGCGACGATGCGCCCGCCATGTACGCCCGCCATGGGGCCGATATCAACGAGCCAGTCCGACTCGCGGATGGTCTCTTCGTCATGCTCAACAACAATAATAGTATTCCCCAAGTCGCGGAGCTCCTGGAGCGTCTTGATAAGTTTTGCATTGTCGCGCTGATGGAGCCCGATCGTCGGCTCGTCCAAAATATAAAGCGTGCCGACGAGCCGCGACCCTATCTGCGACGCAAGCCGTATCCGCTGTGCCTCTCCGCCCGAGAGCGTGCCGGCCTTGCGGTCCAGCGTCAGATATTCCAAACCAACGTCAACCATGAACCCAAGCCGGCTCCGGATCTCCCGCAGCGGCACTTCCGCGACCTCTTGAAATCGAACATCCTTCTTTTTTTTGAGCTCCAGCTCCGCAAGAAACGTATACGCCTCCGCAATGGACATGGCCGAAACAGAAACAATATTTTTGTCGTCCAAAAGCACCGAAAGCGCCTCGGGCCGCAAACGTTTCCCCGTGCACGCCGGACATATCTTTTCGGACCACACTTCTTCCGTTCCTAACCCATGACACGTCTCGCACGCGCCATAGGGACTATTGAACGAGAAAAGTCGCGGTTCTATTTCGGGAAACGAAAAACCGTCGTTCGGACACGTGAACTTCGCGGAGAAGGACGCTTCCTTATCTGTAAGAACGGTCACGACATCATTTCCATACTTCAACGCCGACTCCACGGCCTCTGACACGCGCAAGCGATTGTCCTTCGTCTTCAGGTCAAGCATCGCCGGAATGCGGTCAACGACGAGCTCTATCGTGTGCGCTTTGTACCGCGAAAGCTCAATGCGGTTCCGCAGGTTGTGCAGCTTCCCGTCCACGCGAACCTCGCGGAATCCGGCGTTCAGAAAATCGTAGAGCATCTGGTAATACTCCCCTTTTCGCCCAAGCACGGCCGGCGCAAGGATGAGGATATTCTTCTCGTCTCGGTTCTTCTTCGCGAATTCCACGACGGTGTCAACGATCTCTTCGTTCGTCATCTTGCGTATCTCTTTGCCGCACTGCGGGCAATACGGCTTCCCCGCGCGCGCAAAAAGCACGCGGAGGTAATCGTATATCTCGGTAATGGTCGCGACCGTGGAGCGCGGATTCGCTGAATGCGATTTTTGGTCTATAGAAATGGCCGGCGAAAGCCCTTCAATCTCGTCCACATCCGGCTTGTCCAATCGTCCCAGGAACTGCCGCGCGTACGCCGAGAGCGATTCAATATACCGCCGCTGCCCTTCTGCAAAGATGGTGTCGAACGCCAAACTGGACTTCCCCGAGCCGGAGAGTCCCGTGAATACGATCATCTTATCGCGCGGAAGCTCCAAACTGACATTCTTCAGATTGTGTTCCCGAGCGCCTTTAATAACGATTTTGTTTTGCATAGATAGCGAAAGCGGCCCCGTTCCCGGGGTCCTAGGGGGTCACACGCCGAGTGTAGCACGCTCGGGCAAAACTCAAAAGCCGGCGCCACCTCATGCTAGTTGACTTTTACTAAAAAGTATGCTATAATGGAGCCCTGCTCATTGACGCAACCTGTTGCAGAAACCGCCCCAAGTAAAAGGGGCAAGAACCAGGAGTGAGAAGATGACGAGGAGAGAGAGTGCCGTGCGCATCGGGCTGCTGCTCGTCGTGCTCGTGGCCATCGTCGTGTTCGTTCCGTGGGGAGTGATCAATCTCCTCACCTACTGGGCCGAGCAGCCGGTCCGCGAGAGCGCCAACCGGCTGGAGCTGTCGCTCCACACCGCCGTGGAGGAGTGGGAGTTCGGCCGCAAGGCAGCGTTCCAGTCGGCGTGGCACGCCGTATGGAGCGACGCCGTCAAGCTTTCTCAGGGGCTTGTCGCACGAGGCTCGCTCACCACGAAGACCGAGCGTCGGCTTGTGGAGGTTCTGAGCTCGCGCGAAGCGAAGCTCTACTTCTCCACGTCGAACGTGCGCGAGGAGTTCGCTGCCTCCCCCGATATCGTGATGATGCGCGATGTCGTCGCGAGTCCCGAGGCGCCCGAGTCTCTGAAGCGCATCTGGGCCGTCGTGGAGACGCGGCTCGCCGAGCCGCCGACCCCCTGGCCCGCGCCGGGCTCGAAGCGGCACGTGGAGGCATCTCCTCCCCAGTAGCGCCGCACCGCAAACGGCGCGCAACAGGAATTTCACCAACGAACGCCCGCGGACCACGCATCGGTCCCGGGCGTTCTGACGTTTTTGGCTCTTTGCAATCTACTCTTTGCCCTTCGCTACACGCCTTCCACGAACGCTGGCGTATCCGTGAGCGGCACCGCCGATGCGGGAACGCGTACGCCAGGGGCACGCACCGGCTTATTCTTGTCATCAAGCTCCGTCACCACGCGCGTTATTGAAACATTCCCCGCCGCGCCGAAGGCAGAAAGGTCTATGGTCGTCGCCTGCCCTTCCGTCCACACAACGTAGACCGGCGGCTTCGCCGCGAACGTGAACTTATATGCGAACACATCGCCTTCGACACGAAGCGCCGAAACCTCCGTAAAATCTTTCAATTTCGTCTCAAGCATCTCGTAAGCGTAGTAGCTCGGTTTTTTTATGAGCACCGGATTCGCCATCGTTCCCGTGTATCGTACGATGCCCTGCCAGTTCCACCATAAGCTGTCCCATCCGACACCCGCATAATCAGAAAAACGCACGTGGACCATTCGCTTCACTCCTCCGGCAAGCATCGTGACGAAAAGCTTGGGGAATTCCCGCGCCTGTTCGGTCTCGAACCACTCGCGGTATTTCGCGTTCTGCGGTGCCGGCAAATTCTTGTACACGGCGCCGAACGCTTCTTCGCTGCCCAGCTCTTCGGCATACGGGAAATATTTCGCGAAAGCATCGGCGTGTCCTTCGGTCTTCACCATCATCATGATGGAACCGGTCCACTCTAAACTGTAGATGGGCTTCTCATAGCCGTTCGCCCGCATCTCGGCCCGAAACCACTCTATACCGTCACTGATATAGCGAGAGTCGAATTTGAAGTAGTTGAAAAAATGCACATCTATCGCGTCGAACAGCTCGGGATATTTGAGAAGCTCCTTCGTAAATGCAAGTCCGCGCTGAAAATATTTTCCGGAGCAGTACGCAGCGTAATTCGGGTCTTTCGTACAGCGCCCGAGAAAATTCGGGTCAATAAAGCCGGGCAGAATTATCTTCACCTGCGGATTCGTTTCGTCGCGTGCCTCAACTGCGGCTTTGAGTATCGGCAAAAACGACGCCGCGGCAAACTTGCCGTCCAACTCGTTCCAATGCCAATAGTATGGATTCGCCGCCTCGTTCTCTATTTGAATATCCATCTTGAATCCCGACTTGAGGCCGGGCATGGCCGCCGGCCCTGCGCCGCCATAGCGCGCGATGACGTCGCGAATGAAGTTTTTCCAACGCGGCAGATACTCCGGTTTTATGGGGCACGAGTGCAGACGCCCTTCTTGCGCAAAGAGTTCGTCGCTATGCGCTTTCCCGTAACTCTGGACGGCTCGATAACATGTCGGGTCGCTCACGAGCTCGTTGTTCCCTGTCTTGAACTCCAGAATGAGGTTGTACCCGTCCTGTTGCGCTCGCCGCACACGTTCATCCAATTCGGACCAATCATACGAGCCGTCTGCCTTCTGGACACGCCCCCACCAGAGCCCCGTAAGCCGTGACCACCGAACGGACGTAAGTTCCTGCAGCGGGTCGCCGAGCTGGGGAATAAGAAAAAATCCCCATTCGGCACCGCCGCTCTGGTTTTGGACTGGCGTCGTCTGCGTAGGCGGCGTACTTCGCTCCGCGCGAGGGACGCGTCGCTTCACCGGGGCATATACTGCGATAGCGAGAACAATGCCGAGCGCAATCACCGCCGGCACAATGATCGCTTTTCTCATCCGTTCATTTTAGCACGCTCCGTATTATCCATTAGGGCGGATGCGATATGTGTGCTATACTCCGACAAACCTGCCCGGCCAAAACAAGCCGAAAATACCCTGGTTTTGGTCGAAATATTCAACACTCAACCATGCATTACAACACCATGCCAGACGTAGACCCAAAGGATCAAACGGTGAAAACGCCGGAGCAGATTGCGGCCGAGGCGAAACAGAAAGCCGCTGCGGACGCAGAGGCGGCCGCGGCGAAGGCGCCGGCGGAACCAGCGAAGGCGTAGCCCACTGCCGGGCGGCTCGCCGCACGGCACAGAAGGCCACAACAAAAATATCCCCTGCGGGGGATATTTTTGTTGTGGCGCTTACCGATACACTCCCTGCCGATGGCCGAACGCGATGACGAGCACTAATAGCTTTTCTTTTTCTACGCGATAGATGATGCGATAGGGCCACACGCGGAACGAGTACTGTCCAGCACGCGCTCCGTGAAGCTGCTTGCCGGAATAGGGGTCATCCTGAATGACCTCGAGCACCCGCACGACGCGCGCCTTATCTTTTTGCGGCAGTTTTTCTAACTGCTTTCGGACGCTTGGTTTTATGTAGAGCGTGAACGCCATGGCGTTTTGTGGTTGTCGCCAGAGATATGCCCCAATCCGCCTTCAGGTCGCGGAGCGTAGAGAAGGTTTTGTATCGGCCGGTGCGGATATCCCGCTTCGCGGCCGCTATCTCACGGTCAAGCGTCGGTACATCGTGTAAGACCTCCACGGTCTCCACCCATGATTCAAATTCCTCCGCTGACATCAAGACGGCCTTCGGCCGCCCTTTTTCGGTGAGGGTATAGTACCGGCTCGGCGTTTGCACATCTTCGGCGATGTCGAAGATGCGGCGCCGCGCCTCGGAAATGGGAATAGTGGTCTTGGTGCTCATATGTACATAATAGCGTACACCCTAAATCGCAGTCAAGCCCCCTCTTCCGATCTCCCGATCTCTATCTCCTTACTACTAACTCCTATCCCCTGACTCCCCGCTCTCTGCCCTTTGCCATTTGCCCCGTGCCCTTCGCTATTTGCTCTTTGCCAAACTATCCCAAGCTCATCACGAACAACCAAATGCCGAGAATGAATAAGCTCGCGGCGGAGA
>CAZMPQ010000018.1:12856-14869 GCA_964568535.1 uncultured Candidatus Saccharibacteria bacterium | reverse complement strand
ACACTATCTCGGGATAATCGATATCATTGAGACGCTCTCGGATACTTTCAAAGAAACGCTTGTCGGATTTCTCGTATCCGATATCGAACGAAAAAAATGCGCCATCCAAAAGCTTATCCAAACCAACTTGCTCCCGCAGGTATTGAGCTCGATAACGCTCCTGGTCGGTGGCGAGATAGCACCGAATACCCTTTTGCCGCAACTCCTGCACAAGATCGGCGACTTGCCGATTGAGCGAGCGCTCACCAGCAAACCAATATTCAAGCAGTGCATCGACCGAATCTTTCCAGCCCCATTCGTGCAAATATGGAGCTATTTTCTCTTTGAGATCTACTTGACCCACCAGACAAGCATGGAAGTCTTTCTTGAAAAAATCCAAAACCTTCTCCGGTGGAACGCCGAAGTCCTCTGACAGCCGCTGGCTAAAATATTTCTGCCTTGTGTCTATAACGACCCCATCCGCATCCAAAAGAAGAACACGAGCCATATTCGCGACAATCCTAGAACTCTATCCCCAACTTCGCAAGCTTCCCATCGTGATATGGATGTTTCACATCTTTCATCTCCGTCACCAGGTCTGCACGGTCAATGAATTCCTGCGGCGCGCCCCGACCGGATAAAATAAGGAGTTTTTCCTCCGGATAATCTTTGATGGCATCCAGAACGTCCTGCGCCGTGATGAGTCCGAGCGACACGGCAACATTCACTTCATCTAAGATTATTAAACTCCATGTCGCTTTTTCCATTTCACTTTTGAACAACGCGAGCGCATCGCGCGCGGCTTTCTCATGTTCTTCTCGCGGCAGTTTGTCGCCTAAAATACCGACGAACCCCTTACCCATCTTTCGTACTTCAAACTTATCCGTAGGAACGGCAAACCGCCCGGTGAACTCATCCTCCCCGCTCTTCCACGGCCCCTTGATGAACTGTATCATCAGCGCCTTCTTGCCTCGGCCCGTAATACGCACCATCTGGCCCAATGAGGCCGTGGTCTTTCCCTTCCCATCTCCGGTAAAAACGATGACCATATGCGAACGTATTGTAACAAAATGTTCGGGGCTTGGTCGGTTTCTACCGGCCAAGCCCCATGCGACTCCTCAGCTCACGCGGAACTGCCGGGCATCCCCATCCCAGGGCGTCTCCCATGGAGGTATCCCGGTCGGGACCGGCAACGTTTGCAGGGCGGCGTTCATGACTTCCCAGTCGGCCAAAGTGAACTCCGGACCCACCGGAACGCCAACGAACCCGTGCCTCCTGTAGAACGCCCCGTTCTCGCCGATGAACTCACGGAGCACCTCTCCGTAAAGCTCGAGGTCTTTCTGCTCTGGCATCATCCCTCCTCGCACCATAGCGTGCGTGCCGGACAAAAGTATAGCAGGCCTGCAGAATTTGACAATATCTATGATATTTGTTATCATGCGAACTGGTCCTTATACGAGATATCCTCTTGCCCAAGGCGGGGCTCACGGATAGGACTGGTTGAGATTCCACAGAGCACCACACCGGAGCGCCGCAAGGCACCCATCAGTGGAACAGGGACGAGGACCACCCCTCTGCTGCGGCAACGCGAGAAAATAAAAAGGTTCTCCCGGACCATCCGTGAGCCCCGCCAGCCGTATTATTCCCCCGACAGACCACTCTTTCATCGGTCTGCCGGGGGCGTTCGTTTTTTACCCCCACACCAACTCCCCTTCCGATGACTGAGCGGAGGGCAATTATCAAGAAAGCAAAGCTAGGGCCGAACATGAAAACCGCCAAGCCAACCAATGATGTGGGGGTTTATACAATGACCCCACCGCCCAGCATTTCGTATCCCCCCTGTCTCTTGCCCCTTGTCCCTTGCCTCTTATAGAACACCGCCGACTGCCCCGGCGCCACGAACTTTTGAGGCGTCTGGAATACTAATTTCCACTGTTGCCCTTTGCCCCTCGCCGTTTGCCCCCTGCGCAACATAGCTGCTGCAAGCGGCTGCCGATACCGCACCCGCGCCATGACCGGTAATCGCTTGTTCCC
>CAZMPQ010000018.1:9217-12846 GCA_964568535.1 uncultured Candidatus Saccharibacteria bacterium | reverse complement strand
AGATAGTTCACGCCGCGGAGGGCAACCTCCTTCCGATACATCGCCGGATGGTCGTCTCCTGGAACGAAGGTGAGTGTGTTTTTCTTCACGTTCTTTTCCGCAACATACAGCCGCTTCGGATCTTTATCATTCTTCCTGACACCTGATACCTGATACCTGATACCTGACCCCAGGTGCCGTTGGCCGATAGTATAGAAATATGCGCCGTCGTGCTTCCCGACGACCGTGCCGTCCGTTGCAACGATATCTCCTCGCTTGGGCTTGATGTGCTTTTTCAAGAACTCGCCGACAGCAACGTTTCCCAGAAAGCAGACGCCCTGTGAATCCTTCTTATTTGCCGTGGGAAGCTTCGCACGGCGCGCGATGGCGCGCACCTGCGGCTTGGTGTATTCCCCGATGGGAAAGAGGCAATGCGCAAGCTGCTTTTGCGTGAACGTCCAGAGGAAATATGACTGGTCCTTGTTTTTGTCTTTCGCAACCAATAACCGAGCCTGATACCTGATACCTGACACCTGACACCTGACATAGTGTCCCGTCGCCACGTAATCCGCCCCGAGCGCCCGTGCGCGGTCAAAAAATAAACCGAACTTCACTTCGCGGTTGCACTCCACATCCGGATTCGGCGTGAACCCGCGGCGATATCCGTCAATCATGTACTCCACAACGCGCCTTTTGTACTCCTCCTCAAAATCCCACACGTAGAACGGAATACCGAGATGTCCTGCGACACGGCGGGCGTCTTCTGCGTCTCGCTCCGCGCAGCCGTCAATGTTGTAACAACGCATAAAAACGCCGACGACGTTGTAGCCCTGCTTTTTCAAAAGATACGCCGCAACGGAGGAGTCCACTCCCCCGCTCATACCTACAAATACGGTCTTTCTCTTTTGCACGCCGACACTATATCAGTCCGCCAGCGGCCGGGCAATCGTCAAAATATCTGCGCTGATGCGAGCGTTACGTAATAGTTCGCAAGTACCATCGCGCCGATGATCACAAGGAAGAGAACGCTATGCTTCACGATATGCGGCCGAGGCACCGGTGAATGCAAAAAGAAAACGAGCATGAGCGCGAGCGCGACGAGCGTTGCGAGCGTAATATAGAACATCTGTGTGACTGCTCGCGGTGACGATGCGATGCGATCCAGGAGTTTCGCGTATCGCTTTGTCTCGCTCGTTCGCGCGGGCGGGAGCTGGGTTTCTATCTCAGCGATGCCGGAAAGCACAACGGCGCTTTCGGTAGAGAGCGCGGCATCCGCGCCGCCCGCCGCCGCGCCGGCGACGTCAGCCGCCGCGGGAAGGATTTCCGGCTCGCCAGCTTCGTTCAATATGGCGACCGGGCGGAACGTCGGTGCGATGTTTTGAGAACCGACGGTCTCTGGCGGCGACGGCAAACCGAAGAGCTGCACGATAAAGACCGTTTCCTTGCCTCGGTACGTGCCGGTCGCCGTGCCGATGCCGATCTCGGTATATTTCCCGTTCTCAATGTTCTCGCGATGCTTCGGTGAATCCATCCAGGCGCGGATAACGTCTTCCGAATCCACAAAATTGACCGCCAGGTTCTCGCCCGCGCGCAGATAGCGATATCCCGCTTCGCCGAACCAATGCCAGGGCGTAACGCCCGCAGGGCTCGTGTGCGCAAAGTATCCGCGCTTCGCCATATCCTCTGCTTTCATCTGCGCGGCACGCGCAAGGAGCGGATTCGCGGTGAGCGCCGGAATGCCCTCCGCAAGCCGCTCCTCGTTCGTGCGGTCTATAAGTACGTTCGCGATGATCGTCGCAAGCATGCCGCTCTGCCCGAGCGCGATGATGTGGACGATAAAAAGAACTTCTGCTACGAGCACGGCGGCGAGCATCGCAAGCACCGTTTCCACGCGAAGCAAATGCGGAACGTGGCCGTTCTCCGGATGCGGGACGAAATACTTCTTGAGCAGTCCGAGCATCGATTTCACTCCATCATACCGATTTGCCGGAAAATCACAAAACCCCGCCGGAGCGGGGTTTTGCGTTGGTCTGCCGACCGCAACAATATTACGGAAGCTGCGGGATCGGGAGATTCAGCGAGCCGCAGAAGAGGTTGTTTATCTTCCGAAGGGTCGTCTTGTAGACGAACCCGCTCGCTTCGCCGTCGTTCGGGAAGCCGTGCGACACCCAAGGGGTGAGCACTTCATCCTTATACTTCAGCTGGAACTGCTTCACCGCTTCGTGCGTCAGCTGGCCAAAGAAGCCGCTCGTCGGCAAGGTCAGGCCGAGATGAGTGTTCAGGAACTCCTGAAGCTTCTTCACCTGCTCGGCATCGTTCTCCTTGCCCATGCGAAGGTAGTCCGTGATAAGCGCCTCACAGGTCGTCGCGCCGAGCACTTCGCCTTGCGAGGTCGTCTCGCCGGCCGCGGTACTTTGCGAGCTTCCGCTCGGCGCACACTTCGGGTCGGCTGCATCGGTCAGGCCGTTCTCGTCATCGTCATAGCCGTTCGTGCAACGATCGCCCACCTCGAGCGAGATACCGCCACCGCCGGACGGAGGAGCTGCCGGCTGTTCCGGCCCGCCGCCGCCGTTTTCGCCATCGTCACCGGTGAACGACTCGCAATCGGGGTCCTCTGCATCAACGAGCTGGTCATTATCGTTGTCCTGCTCGTCCGTGCAAAGCTCCTCGGTATTCTCAACGCCGTCCCCCTCGCCGCCGTCATCACCGGTAAAGGGTTCGCAATCGGGGTCCTCTGCATCAACGAGATCATCGCCGTCGTTATCGGTCTCATCGGAGCAAAGCTCTTCCGTGTTCTCCGAGCCATCCTCGCCGCCATCACCCTCCCCGTCCGTGAACTGATTCACGACGACGAGCGTGCGATCGGGCCGTTCGGCAGTGAGCACGATGTGGCCGTCAGCATTCTGTTCGCGGCTTGCATCGTTCTCCGCGTTCCCATCGAACAAGTTCGCGTCGTAGACGAATGCGTCAGAAACGCTCGTCACCGCAACGGTGAACTGGTCGTTGTATTTCGGCGCAAGCCACGTGCCGTCCAAGGGCGATACAACCTCTTGGTCGTAGTAATAACCGCCGAGCGTGAGCCCGGAGAAGCCGACGCACTGTGCATCCAGCACGGCATCATCACCGAAGAGATTTGTATTCCAGGTAAGTGGCGTCACAAATCCCGCAGAACCAATGACACCAGCGGGTGTTGCTTCCGAAGTCTCGCTCGGCGTGAAGCCGGAGACCGTGAACGAGCCGGACGGGACGGACGTCTCGGACGATGCCGTCACGAGACCGCCCAACGTATCCGCAATAACCTTGCAGACGGTAATAGAACCCGTCGGATCAACTTCCACCGGAGGCGGTATCAGCTCGCAGTTCTCGCCCACGAACTCATACCCTTCCGGAAGCGTTTCTTGATTCCCTTCCATGTTCGGGCAGACATCCACGGGCGGCGGAGGAATCTCTACGCAGCTCTCGCCGTCAAGCTCATACCCTTCGGGCATGGTCTCCTGGTCACCTTCCAGGTTCGGGCAGACATCCACAACCGGAGGCGGAATGAGAACGCACTCTTCGCCCGAAAGTTCATATCCTTCCGGAACGGTTTCCTGCGTGCCCTCCAAGTTCGGGCAGACGTCAACCGGAGGAACGACGCACTGGCCGTCCTC
>CAZMPQ010000018.1:0-9117 GCA_964568535.1 uncultured Candidatus Saccharibacteria bacterium | reverse complement strand
TCGCTCGACTTCGTATAGACGAACGTCGCGCCACATGCATCGACTCCGGTTGCGAGTACGGTTTGTATGGAAAGAGCTGGCGCCACCAACGATGCGACCAGAACAGCCGCAAGCGTGAGAGGCAGAACGATTGGTTTATTCATGAAAACGGTATGTTTTTGACCTTTTACACCGTTTCTGCCGTTCCCTGGGCGCCAAAGCAGGTGTCCGTTTATGCGGCGCCATTATACATAACCATAAAACGCTGTCAAGCCCCCGTTGGCCCAGAGGGGCAGCGGGGGCTTGATCCGTTCCTATGACCCTAATACAGCGTCCGGTGCACGTCGGGCATCGGGATATCGAGCGCCGAACAGTTCATCATATTAATGAACCGCTGCGTCGTAAGATACACGTACCCGCTCGGGTCAATTGATTCATCGTCCCCGTTCTTCCATGGCTCGAGGATGTCCTTCGCGTATTTCGCCTGGAACTTCTTTACCGCCTCAAGCGTCAATGGTCCATACATGCCCGTGAGCGGGATTCCTGCATTCTCTATACGGTTCAGGAAGTCCTGCAAACGCATGACCTCGTCGCGATGATTCGGCAAACCGGGGTAGAGATAGGTTGAGAGGAGCGGCCCGCATGTTGCCGCACCGAGCACCTCGCCATCTTGCTCCTCTTGCTCAACGGGTGACGGAGTTTCTGGCTCGCCCTGCCGGCGTATCTCGACGCCTGCCGAGGCGGACTTTTCCACCTCATCGCGGAAGAAGTCCCTACCGGTGAACCGTGCACGATTCACATACCAGCCCGAAGCCGCATCGTCGCCGAAACGGTTGTCATATTTGATGACGATCTTCTCCATCGGATAAACGATATCCAGGTCCCACTTGTTCGTCTGGAGCGGTTTTCCCTCTGGGTCATGAATGACATCGGTCAGTGCCGCATTCCAGACCGCGCCCATACCCGTATTTTCCACCGTCACGGTGTACTGCACGAGGTCACCAGGCGCAAGCGCCCGCTTTGCGTTGTGCGTCTTGGTCACTTTGATGTTCGGAGTGCTTCCGGTCCCAAGTCCGCGACCGAAGTACGCAATGCGTTGGAATAGGCCCACTCCCGTGTCGCCCCAGAACGGGATGGAAAGCGAGTCGCTATTGTCGGACATATCCTGGTCGGGCTCAAAGCTCTTAATGCTTACCTGGGACGCCATCACGCCCGGTCCCGCCGGCAACACATCTGCCGTCCGCGTCACGTAGGTGAACGTCTTGGACTCCCCAGCAGCGAGACGCGGGATGACCCATCGCACGCCTCGGTCTGTTTTTGTACCGCCGTCCGCGTCCAATACTGAAACTCGCCCCTCCGGGATCGTCTCTGCCTCGACAACGACTTGTGTTGCATCGGCATCCCCGTGGTTCATGACATCTATCGTGCGAACAAAGCTCGTCTGCGGCAACACCGGATTTTGGGATAACTCTACCTGCTCGGCAACCCAAAGGTCCGGACGGCCGAACGCGAGGTTCCCCGTCCAGTTGCCGAAGATATTAATGATGGCAAGGACCCAGTTCCGGCCAACAATGTTCGTGTTCACAATGTTCACGACGTTCGCTGCCGCGTTCGCGTTGCCGGTCTGGATGACGCCTCCCGTACCGCCCGTTATCTTGTTCGCTCCAGTCAGCGCAATGACGTTCACGTTGTTCCGTATCGTTGCTTCATTCTGGTTCTCCACCGACAGGTCCCCATCACAGCACGCGGCGCCGTCCGCGCCGGAGAAGATGGATTCGGCGTTCGTGTCGTACAGCATGATGCCGCCGGGCGTCTCCTTCCACGTTATTCCCTCCGGCGGGCTGAAGATATTGCCGGTCCATGTGCCGAAGTAGCGGATGAGGATGAAGACCGGCGCATTGCCGATCATGTTCTGGTTCGCAACGGTCACGGCGTTCGCTGCGGCGTTCGCGTCACCGGTCATAATGGTCCCGTCCGTTCCCTCCACGGCGTTCTCGCCGGTTCCGGCCTGCACGTTCAGGTTATTCTCCACATCTGCCGCGTTCTGATTTTGAACGTTCATCGTCGTACCGCTCAAGACGCTCTCGCGTATCGTGGTGAAGAAATCCTTGCCCGGCAGAACAAGGTCGCCGCCCCACGAGTTGAAGTTGTTCATCACGAGGAGCAGATAGTTTGAACCGACGAGATTCGTGTTCACGATGTTCAACACGTTCGCCGCCGCGTTCGCCATACCGGTGAATATGCCGCCATCGGCATTGAGGTCGCCGATCGCCACGGTGTTCTCGCCGGTCTCGCCGGAGACGCCGAGATTATTGAAGAGCGATGCGGAGTTCGCCGTATTGACCGAGAGCGGATCAGCGCAGCCGATACAGCCAGCTTCCCCGTTCGGCACACCCCATTCCCGCGTATCCACGGTCCCGAAGAGCGGCGCAAAGATGTTCAGGAACTGCATCAGCCCTTCCGAGCCGATGATCGTGGTATTCACAACGTTCACGAGGTTCACCGCAGCAGCCGCATCACCAGAAACAATGACGCCTCCTCCGCCGCCGGAGCCGCCATCGCCAGAGTTGCCGCCTTGGGCGTCCGCGTCCGCGCCCTCCTCGGATGCCGACGCGTTCGCGTCCGCTCCAGCGGTCGCTTCCGCTCCGCCTTCTTCCGTCTCGCCCGAGCCGTCCCCGCTGCCGGAGCCCTCGGACGACGTCGTCGTCCCATCGCCTGTCGCTTCCGCGCTCCCGCTTGCGTCAGCGGAAGAACCATCTGCATCCGACGGGTCATCAAATGTCTCGCCCTCAGGAAGCGTTGCCGAGGTCTCGCCGGCAGTTCCCGCGCCTCCCTCCGGACCGCTCACATTCTGCGTTCCGGTCGTTGATGTTTCGGGTGGGGGCGGCGGGGGTGGAAGAGGGTCCGCGCTCGGCGCGTCTTCAGCGTAGGCGAACCGCACCGGCATCGTTGCTGGCGCGTACGACCCTACGACGAGCGCGAATAATGCGACGAAGACGAATGTTTTGTTCCAAAATATATTTTGTTTCATGCTCTATGTTGTATGCTTCATATTCTCTGTTTTATGCTTCACGCTTCATGATTCATGCTTGATGCATCATCTGAATAGCGACACAAGCGAGAGGGACAGATTCCGGAGAATGGCGATGAGTTCCCCAAGCACTCCTCTGAGTGCGGCGACTCCCCGCGCGTTCTGCGGCGCTGTCCCAGCGCTTATCGGCGCGTCAGCGCTATTCGCCGTTCCCCGGCGAGCGGACGCTTCCGCGCTCGCGGACGGGTCTGCAACTCCCGTCTGCGCGTTCGTCTGAACAGTTCGACCTTGTCCAGTTGTGGTGATATTGACCTCTGCCTTCGCTGACCCATTCGGAGAACTGGTGGAGACGATGACCGGCGGTTCTGCAATACCGTTCACGGTTTGGCGAACTTCAATGCTCACGCTTGAGTTGCCCTGCACGACCGCGCCCGGCGCGCCATCCTTCCCCTCCGAAGTTTCGCTTTGCGAAATTTGGGAGGGTGAACCGTTCATGCCGCTACCACCCGAAGCGCTGTTTCCTCCTGTTGACGCACTCGCCTGCACGTTCGTCGTGATGTTCGTGTTGTTCGTCACGCCCGCAAATGCTCTTGTCGCAGCAAAGAACACGGTCGCAGCGAACGCCGCGCCTCCAAAAGTAATGATGGGTAATGCGTTTCGTCCCATATATCCGAGGGGTTCTTCCCCTCGCCCCAGAGCATTTCCCTACGGAGCCAGTCGAACCGGTCTCCCAAATCGGCTCACCTGGCGCCCCCTGGGGCGAGAGGCAATCTCGCGAAGCGAGACAGCCCTCCCGCTGGGCAAAACTAGAGACGGATGCGAACGACCGTCTGGTTGACGGTGTTCACGATGCCCGAGGCCGCTTCCGCGTACCCGGTCAATACTTCTCCGCCATCGCCGCCGTTGCCGCCGTCGCCGGCGTTGCCGCCGTTCGCTTCGGCATCAGCTCCACCGCCGTGTGACGAGTGGTGCCACCGGCTGTAGTGCGACTTCTTCTCTTTCGCCTTGGCGTACGCATCGCCGCCGTTGCCGCCCTCTGCGCCGTCGCCACCGTCCGCGTCGTTTTTGCCGGTCTTGGCATCAACGTCAACGTCGTTGTTGACTGAAGCGCTGTTCGAGACGGTCACGTTCGCCGTGTCGTCGCCATCCTCATCGTCGCAACCGCAGAAATCAAGCTTGACCTTCGTGCGGTTCACGTCGTTATCGATGAGCGAGACCGCAGTCGCGTCGCCCGACAGGACAAGCCCGCCGTCGCCGCCGTTGCCGCCATCGCCACCGTTCCCGCCGTTCGCGAGCGCGTCAGCATACTTGCCATAGGCCTTCGCCTTGGCTTCGCCGCCGTCGCCGCCGTATGCGCCGTCACCACCGTTCGCGTCGTTGCCGCCAGTGCTGGCGTCAACATCCACGTTGTTGTTGACTGACGCGGTGTTCGAGATGGTCACGTTCGCCGTGTTGTCGCTGTCACCAAAGTGCCAGTTCCAGCTGGCCATCGTCGCGACAGGCGCGCCAACGACCAAAACGGACGTGAGAATCCCAGATGCAATGAATTTCTTCATTTTTGTGTATTGGTTATATGAATGATTCAGCTCGACCTTTATGTTCCGATACCGAGGATCGGGGGAACCGATCTTCGAGACCGGACGTCAAACGCCGCACGCAATGCGCAGCGCCTCACGTCCGACCACGAAACTGACCGCTATGAAAACGACAAAACCACTCCGCCGAACGTGCGGGAGTGGCTTTTGAACGATGGAAAAAAATTATTGGGGAAACGGTGGCGTGCATGGGGATGTGCACTGCCTCGGTTTCCCTCGCGAGGCGTTATAAAAAGTCAGACGCCGCGAGCAGATGAAGGAGCTCATCCGTCGCGACGTAAACTTTCTTGTCAGGTAACTAGTGAATGGTACCGCACACGCTCCTCAGTACAAGTACCAGGTTATCCACAGTTAGTTCACTCCGCCGATGGCGGTGCAGGCGGAACGATATCCTGCACGAGCGGAGCGGGGTCTGCCGGGGGCGCGGGCGGTGGAGGCGTTTCCGGCGCGGGGTCGCTTGGCGGTGTCGGCTCGGATGGCGCAGGTTCACCCTGCGGAGGCGGAACGTCATTGCCGTTCGCGTTCGGGTCAACCGTTTCCTGAACAACGTCTGGCGTGATGGGCGGCTCTTCTTTCTTCGGCTCGCTCATCGTCGCGTCGGTGGGAACCGGGAGCTCCGGTAATTCGGGTAGCTCGGGCATATCAGGAAGCTGAGGCAGCTCGGGCAATGCCGGTAGCTCCGGCAATTCAGGCAACTCCGGCAGTTCTGGCAGCTTGGGCAACTCGGGCAACTCCGGCGCCGCCGACGGCCCGGCGCCATTCGTCGCCGGCCCCGCTCCGCCCCCATGCGACGTCGTGTCCGGATCTACCGGTGGCTCATGCTCTGGAATCTCACTCGGCGGAGCTTCGGCGGGCGTGCTGGTCGGCGTGGACGAAGCATGTTCATCGCCACCCGTCTCGTCTGCGACGCCAAGCACTTCTTCCACCGACGATCCGAACGCGTAGAGCGGCGCGAGCTGGACATCCTCCCCTGCTTCGGTGTAGTTCACGACCTGATGCAGTGATTCAACGTCCGTGTATCCCGAATGCGGCGAAAGCCCGTCCTGCCATCCGGCGAACTCAAGGTCAAATGCGCAGATGCCTTCCAAACCATCCGAAAGGCGCGTTACTTCAAACTCCCAATCCTCCGGCTCCGCGAACGTGATGGGGTCGGTGAGAAAATCGGCGAGGAATCCCGCATAGACCTCCGCGCCGTCAAGCGTCGCCCGAAGCTTCAACGCATCGCAAAGCTCGCCGGCAAGGCCCGCCGCGCGCGCCACATACTGGAATCCGCCAATTCCCTCCGGCGTCAGTGATATGGAATACGTGTAGCCGTCCTCAACGTGCGCCTCCTCTACGGAACTCGCGAGCAGCGCCGTTTCCGCAACATTCGCCAGAAAGTCCACATCAGAACCTTGAAAAACGTTCTCATGCGATATCTCAACATCATTGAAATGGCCAAGCGTGTCTCCGACCGCCTGCAAGCCGGCGAAATTCAGCCCGACAAGAAGCCAAAGGATGAGAAACCAAACAGGCAAAACGCGCGCTCGGAAACGCCATTTGCTATTTGCCCTTAGCTCTTTGCCCTTCGCCATTTGCGCTTTGCTCTTAGCCATTTGCTCTTTGCTATTTGCTATTGGCCATTTGCCCTTTGCTCTTCATCTTCTTCACCTCCCGCACGATGGCCACACCCTGGTCCCAGATAATGATGAGCGCAGGAAGCATGATGATGGCGAGAAATCCGTAGGGCTGGCGCGCCGCTTCAACCGCATACCCGACGTACGGCACGGAGAAAAGCACTTTGCCGAAGATACTCCGCTCGGTTATCTCGCCCGCGTCCGCTTCCTCGTTCGCGTCGCCTTTCGTCGCGTAGTAGGTCGTGCGGCCCTCCGTGTGCATGCTCACAATGCGATGCGTCACGGGCACGCGCTTGCCCTGTTCGTCGCGCATGCCGCCCTCGAACATCACAACGTCCTCCACTGCGTACGATGCCGCGGGCTTCACCACGACGACGCTCCCCGTGTGTATCGTCGGCTCCATAGAGCCGGATCGCACCACGCGAAGCTCGTAATTCCCCGGTATGGGCAATGCAGAGACAATGACAAGAAGCGCAAGCACGCAAAGTGCGGCGAAGACGGCGTAGTACACGATGTTTCCGAAAAGTTTCATCTCGTTAGAAATTGAACTTGAAAACGTTCACGATATTTTGAATATACGACGACGCGCTCGCGCCTCCCGTCGTGACGCTTCCGCCTGAACCGCCGCTCCCACCACTTCCGCCCGAGCCGCCGTTCGCTGAATTCCCGCCGGTATTCGCGCTCACCTGCACGGTGTTCGTGATGTTCGCGTTGTTCTCCACGTCAACATGAACGGAAATATCGCCGTTGCACTTGTCGCACGGGGGTTTGACGGGCGGCTGTCCGCCGCAGGAGAACTTCTTGTTGTGCTTCTCGGGCATCGCGCGAATGCTCACATCAACCGAGAACGAATCGGTCTGCGCGGAGTTGCCGAGCGCCGTCGGGTCGCATTCAAATTTGCCGTTCTGCTTCACGATAAGGTTCCCCGCGCACCAGCACATGCCGACGTAGCGCGTGGAGTCCCGCCTGCACGAACCGCCGCCGCGCGAGTCCGCGATGGCGTAAGTCGTGTCGTTCAGCACGACGGACGCCGGCTCGCCGTCCTGCTTGCCGAAGATCTTCTTTTCCTGCGGCGGCTCGTATTTCCCGTCGCCGTCGTCCATCCAGCCGAAGAACTCCGTCCCGTCTGCCAAACTCGGTCCCGTTGCCTGCGACTCCGGTTCATTCACGCCGTTCTCCGCGCTCGTGAAATTCTCAAAATCCATGCACATCCACGCGTCGTCGTCCTTCACGTGCATGGAGATGACGTTACAGCCATAGTCGCCGGGCTTGATGTCGTCAAAGTTCCAGAACTTGTCCACGCCGGGCGTGAGGTTTTTGAGCTTCCACGTCGCCTCCGGCACTTTTGCGCCGTTATAGAAACCCTTGGAATCTATCCGCAGGTTCAATCCGCCCATCGCGAACGTGATGCCGTTCTCGCCGCCCAAGGCAAACCACGTCGCGCTGACGAGCATGAGCGTCGCGACGATGATACTGAAACTGGTAGTTATTTTCTTCATACGTCAGGGTCGTCAAACCCTGGCCTCCGGGCGCGGCGTCACAAGCGCCGTGCCCGGTTCGCCAGAGCTCAAAGAGCTCTTTCTTTGGTTCGGAGATGCTAGAGCGGTGTGCCGGTCACGATGACCTTATCAATGCGGAGGTACTCCGCGTCTTCTGCTCCGTTCGTAACGAACTTGAGGAGGAAGGACGTGTTGTTCATGCCCGCATTGGTGAACGCGGCAACCGTGGTCCACGACGCATCATCCCGAAGGTCGTGGTTGTTGAGTTGCGTCCAGCCAGTCGTGTTAGAGCAGTCGTTCCCGCTCGCCGGTTTGATGAGGACCAAGCCATCATCGTTGCTCTGATTCGCATCGCTGTCCCCTCTCCAATGATAGGAGAGTGTGACGGCGTTGTAACCGGTCGAGTTCACGGTGCGGCAGATGTAACCATCATCACCACTCGTGTCATCGCTCAAGATGACCGCGAAGCGTCCGCCGTCGGGGCTTGCGGTATCGTTACCGCTACCAATTGCGCGCTTTTCAGCGCCGGTTCCGCCTTCCGTCCATCCGCCCGTGCCGACGGTATCCGGGTCCTCGCCGAACGTGGAGTCCGTAGAACCCGTGCCGAAGCCGTCGTTCAGGAGCGCAACCGGAGCCGGAGGCGTGAACGTGTTCGTGACGGTGCACGTCACGTTCGTGTTCACAACCGCCGTGATGTTGCCGTTCGCGTCACATCCGCCGCTAAAGGCCGGCGTGTAGTTCGCGGGAACGGACACCTCCGTGATTACGTGCGCGCCCGCCGTCACGATGTTCAGGCCGAGCGATGCCGGATTCCCGTCTATCTCAAACGAGAAGTCCGAAGCAACCGCCGTGCCGCCGCTCACGACCTTATTGATCGTGATGGTCGTCGGCACTTCGCCGCAGTTCGCGATGGTGAGGAGCGCAAGTTCCAGGTCGGCGAAGTTCGCCGCCGAGTAGTAGTGCGAAACGTCCGTCGCGAGCGTTTGCAAGAACGCCGCGTCCACATCCGCGCCCACGCCGATGACAAAGAGCTCCGTCCCAGCAAGTTTCGCCGCGGTCGCCGCATTGAACGCGTCAACTTCGTCGGTGTCGGGGCCGTTTGAGGCCGTCGGGTTGCCGTCCGTGATGAGGACCATCACATTCGGCTTCGTCGTCCCGTTTCCGCCAACGAGTTCCGCCTGGCCGGTAAGGATGCCGGCTTCAATGTTCGTGCTGCCGCTTCCGAACGGCGCATTGATGGCCGCAACGAGCGTCGCTTCGTTGTCCGTCAAGGCCTGCGAAAGTGTCGCCCCCGTCGCAAAGGAGGTCAAACCGCCTTTGGACTGTCCGGGCGCCACGTCAAGCGCGGTGACGAACGAAACCGCTCCTGCCTGCATCAGATCGTCCTCCGCGCCGTC
>CAZMPQ010000017.1:405-15631 GCA_964568535.1 uncultured Candidatus Saccharibacteria bacterium | reverse complement strand
TGGCGTCGCGGTCATCAAAGTTGGCGCGCCGACGGAGTCCGCGCAGAAAGAGCTGAAACAGCGCGTGGAGGATGCGGTCGCGGCGACACGCGCCGCGATGGAAGAGGGCATCGTCCCGGGCGGCGGCATCGCGCTCTTGAACGTCTTGGCATTAGACGGTTCCGGCTCTGCGAAAGAGAGCTATAACACGGTCGCAGATGCGGCGAAGGCCATCTTGCATCGCGCATCGCTCGCACCCATCTCGGCTATCGTCGCGAACAGCGGCGAATCAGTATCCGTTGTAGACGAGCTTCGCCGGAAGAAAGGCGATGCAAAAGACGCCTGGCTGGGGTTCAACGCTGTGACGAACAAAATCGAGGACCTGAAGGCCGCTGGTATCATTGACCCCCTGAAGGTGGTGAAGACCGCGTTCACGAATGCCGTGTCCGTCACGGCGACGTATCTCGTCGTCGGCGCGGCAGTGACCGAAATTCCGAAGAAGGAAGCCCCCGCCCCGGGTGGCATGCCTGGCGGAATGGGCATGGGGGAGTACTAAAGACTAACGTTGTTCGCGTTGAAATAACGAAGCCTTGGGCGATACGAGCCCAAGGCTTTGAGAACATCACGGGACTGGACGGCTGTTAGAAGCCCCAGCTTCCTCTGGACCATCCCAGGCGAGCGATGATCCAGGGGTACCCCCAGATGTAGTAGGCGATGCAGACGACAGCGCTGAGGAGAAACTCTCCCGCCTTCTTCTTCGAGCTGCCCGCCAACCCGATGAGGTAGAGCAAGCCAGCATTCACGGCGAACAGCCAGGCGTTGCCGTTCGGCAGGCCGCTGAATACCCCACCGAGAAGAAGGTTCGTCACGATGGAGACGACGAAGAATGTAAGGCCCCCCATGAGGAAGAGCCCGAGGTCCTCTCGTGCCCCATTGAACGGCTTGCGTGGATCTCCCTGGTGATGGGCATACGTTGCGAGGAGAAAGAGCACGACGAAGGGGAGCAGCAGGAACCGTACGACACCGAGAACATCCCAGATTTCCATAGTAGTACCTCCTCAAGCGGCTCGTCTGGCCGCGCTGCGGGCATCCTATCTGAACCGTGTTCACCCAGTCAAGGTTTTTGCTATACTACCCGCGATGCAGAACGAATCTTTTCCAGAACGCCTGGTGCCTGAAGAGGGCCAGCCGACCCTCCGGCCGATATCCGAAGGCGCCGAAAAATGGCTCTATCGGCCCATCACATGCCTTGATCATGGATTCGTCTACCTCGTTGATTATCTCGGGAACGATGACGCGGTCGTGCAGGCCGCGCGCGTCTCCTACGGCCGCGGCACGAAGCGCGTGACGGAAGACCGTGGGCTCATTCGCTATCTTCGCCGCCACTTACATACAACGCCGAGCGAAATGGTGGAATTCAAATTCCACTGCAAGATGCCTATCTTCGTCGCGCGGCAATGGATACGGCATCGCACGGCAAGTGTGAATGAGTACTCGGGGCGCTATTCAGAAATGGTAGATGAGTTCTATCTGCCGGAATCTTCAGCAATCGCGAAGCAATCAAAGGATAATAAACAGGGAAGAGCCGGTGAACTTTCGCAAGAGCAGAAAAAGCGTGTGCTGGAGCTTTTGAAAGAAGATTACACGCGCACATACGCGCACTACAAAGAGTTCATTGGCGAAGATATGCAGCTCGCGCGCGAACTCGCGCGCATCGGGCTTTCCGTTGCGAACTACACTGAATGGTATTGGAAGATAGATTTGCACAACCTCCTCCACTTCTTGAAGCTTCGGATGGATGCGCATGCGCAGTACGAGATACGCGTTTTTGCCGATGCGATAGCGCGCATCGTGAAGGACGCCGTGCCGTTCTCGTACGAAGCATTTGAGGATTATCAGCTCGGAGGGATGTCCCTCACGCGCCTGGAGATAGAGTTCCTAGAAACCGCGAAGTTCCCCATGACGGAGGATGCCGCGCGCACAGCGATATTAGAGGCGTTCAAAAACAAGCGGGAAACCGAGGAATTTATCGTAAAACTGAAAAGCCTTGGACATCTGAAATAAAAGCGGTATACTGAAACCACTATGGAAATCCTATTGTTGGTCATAATCATCGCCGGCGGGTGGCTGATGTTCACCTACAACCGGCTCGTCACGTGGCGGAACCGCGTGAAAGAGGCGTCGTCGGACATTGAGGTGCAGCAGAAGCGCCGGTATGACCTCATTCCGAACATCGTAGAGACGGTAAAGGGCTATGCGAAACACGAGGATGCGGTGTTCTCACAGGTAACGCAGGCACGCGCCGCGGCAATGGGCGCGACCGGTGGTAAGGAAAAACTTGCTGCGGAGAACGCCTTGTCCGCAACGCTCAAGTCGCTCTTTGCGGTCTCGGAAGCGTACCCCGACCTCAAGGCGAACCAGAATTTCTTGCATCTTCAGCAGGAGCTGACGGACACCGAGAACAAGATACAAGCCGCGCGCCGGTTCTTCAATACGAACGTTCGCGACTACAACACATCGCTGGAGCACTTCCCGACGAATATGGTGGCGAACTGGCTTGGCTTCAAGGCGTACGAGTTCTTTGATGCGGAAGCCGCAGCAGAACAGCCGGTCGCAGTGAAGTTCTAGGGGTAGTAGGCATAGAAAAGCGACCCGCCCGTCGAGCAGAGCTCGACGGGCGGTTTCGGTCCAGCCGCTCACTTTTGCGGCGGGCCATCGTAGGTCTCCTCGGGAGTCACGCGGACCGTGAAGCCGGCGCTATTCAGCGCGTAGGCGGCGAGTGACAGGACGCTCGCAAGGACCGCGACGGAGACGACGAACGCGACGATCGCGAAGACCGCGGTTGTATGTCGTGCCGTACGCTCGGTGACCATCACGCCTTCCAGTGGCGGGCGCGCCGCTCGATGAAGGCGTGGAAGTTCTCCCACGCGTCTTGCGCTTTTGTGCCGACGTAGGCGCTCGCGGCGAGGAGCGCGCTAGCCCAGACATAGGGAAACGGCACCGGTGGAAAGAGGCCCAAGCCCCAGCACACGACGGTCGCGACTACAGCCACGACACCCACGAACTTGGCGAGACGCCCCCCGCGGAAGTTCAGGATGGTGAACCCCAAGGCCCCCAGGAGTCCCGAGACGAACGCGACGATTGACAGTGCGACCATCAACTCACGCGCCATGCGTCCTCCTTTCGCTAACGGCCGTGCTCATGCTCGTCCAGCGTGACGGCGTTCGCGAGCGGCTTGCTCACGAAGAAGTAAATGGTGAAACCGAGCGCGGTGAGCGCTATAGTTCCGCCGATGCACAAACCGACGACCTGCGCGCCGACGGGGAGCGAGTTCCAGAGCTCCATCATGATGGGCTCTCCTCTCCGAGCCACGGGAAGTTCTGCCGTATCATCGGCCAGCAGTTGTACGTGTACCAGCCGAGCACGGCGAGCACGACAACCGCTGCGGCTGAACCGCCGATCACGACGAGCGTTCTGAACATGACATTCGCCTCCTAATCCTTGTCCTTCTCAACGAGTTCTTCGGTGGTTTCCTCCACTGACGACCGGAGACGTTTCCACGCCGCTCTCGCGCCAAGAATGGCGAGCGCTACGAGTATCTCCATGGGCCCTCCTAGTAGGCGTAGTCGTCGTTCTCCGGCTCTTCCTTCCGTTCGGAGAGCCGGTAGGCGACCCACAGTGCCACGGCGCCGAGCGCGGCGACCGCGAGGCCGGGAAGACGTGGGATGAGCCGCGCCATCGCGACCGTGCCCTGCAGCACAAGGGCCGCAAAACAGAGCGCGACGATGAGCGTGAACATCAGCACAGTTGCGAGCAGGACGACGAATGCGACTGCGTAGTCGCGCACGAACTCCAGTATTTTTTTGAGCACGGCGCACTCTCCCTTGTTTGAGCGAGCATCCGGCTTGCTACCAACCGTTTTATCAGCAATAATATGACGTGTCAATGAACACAGCACCTAATTTATACGCCAACAAAACCGCGAATATTCTGAAAACCTGGACGCTTTTCACGGGTTTTTTGGTGCTTGTTATCGGCGTCGGCTGGATATTCAGCCAGGCGTACGGCAATCCCGGAATTCTTTACTTTGCTGTCATCTTCAGCGTGCTGATGAACATCATCGGGTATTGGTATTCGGACAAGATCGTCCTCGGCATGGCGCATGCGAAACCGGTTGATATGCAAGCGAACCCAGAGCTCTACCGCATCGTGGAGAATCTCGCCATCACAGCAGGCCTGCCGATGCCCAAGCTCTATATTATCCCCGAGATGCAGATGAATGCATTCGCCACGGGTCGCGACCCGAAGCACGCGGTCGTTGCCGTAACGCAGGGACTTTTGCAGAACCTCACCAAGCCCGAGCTTGAGGGCGTTCTCGCGCACGAGATGTCGCACATTGGGAATCGTGACATGCTCGTCGGAACGACCGCCGTCATCATGGTCGGATTCATTTCCATCATCTCCGACATGTTCCTGCGCTCCCTCTGGTGGGGCGGAAATCGGCGCGACGACCGGGGGAGTGCGAACGGTATCATTATGGTCATCGCCATCGCGCTCGCCATTCTCGCGCCGATATCGGCGACGTTGCTTCAGCTCGCCATCTCGCGGAAGCGTGAATTTCTCGCAGACAGCTCCGGCGCGCTTCTCACGCGCTATCCCGACGGTCTTGCATCCGCGCTCACGAAGATCGCGAAGGACGTGACGCCGATGCGTTTCGCAAAGAATACGACCGCACATCTCTGGATAGACGACCCATTCACCGGCCAGACGCGCACGGCATGGTGGCATAAGTTATTTATGACTCACCCGCCGATAGAAGACAGGATACGCGCATTGCGCGGGATGAAGGTATCATAGAGACATGAATCTCTGGCGCACCATTCGCGCAAGCATCTATTCGCCAGCGTTCTACCGGTCACTTGCCGACCGCCAGCTCTCGTTCTCGTTCAAATATTACTACGCGCTCGGCGTTGCGCTCGCCATCGTCTTCGCCGCCATGACCTCGCTCCGCGTGCTCCCGCTCGTCACGCAATTCCTTGACGATGCGGGCCAAGCGCTCGTCGCAAGTTTTCCTGAAGAACTGACGGTGAAGATAGAGGGCGGTGAAGCAAGTACGAACGTGCAGGAGCCGTACGCACTTCCGCTACCCGCAGAATTAAGGACGGAGGTGGAGCGGAACGGTGCACAAGCGCCCGCGAACCTCTTCGTTATCGACACGGCAGCACAGGCGTCCGTGGAGGCGTGGACCGCGCACGATACGTATGTGCTTATCACGAAACAGAACATCGTTGCGGGCGAACGGCCTGGCGGGCGCGTGGAGATAGAATGGCTGAGCGATGTTCCGGATGTGACCGTAGATCGCACATTCGTGCGGAATTTGAGCGACGATCTCCATGCCGTCGGCAAGTGGCTCGCACCGCTCGTTGTCTTTGGCGCATGGTTCCTCTTTATCGTGTTTTGGACTTTCACCCTGCTCTATATCTTCATCGGCGGTTTTCTTGCATGGCTTATTGCCCGCGTGCGGAAGATGCCGGTATCGTATCGTGCCGCGTACCAGATGGCGCTTCATGCGTGGACGCCGGTGGCGCTTCTTCTCCTCGTCGTGAGCGGCGGATTTCCGTCGTCCGAAGTACCATTCCTTCCCACATTCTTGCTCCTCATCGTGCTCATCGCGAACATCCAGCCGGTGTCCGGCGGATCATCGCCGACCGGCAACGATTCCGAGCCCGCTGTGTAACTTCCATGAAGCACCAATTCAGCCGAACCATCGTCATCACGCTCGGCGGTTCCATCGTGCATCCGGATGAGATCGATGCGGCATTTCTTCGCAAGTTCAATCGATTCATCCGTGCACATGCGCGGAAAGGCAAACGATTCGTGCTTGTGGTCGGCGGCGGCCGGCTCGCGCGGAAGTTCCAAGAAGCAGCAGCCCGCGTCGGAAGCATTACGACAGATGACCAGGATTGGCTTGGTATCCATGCCACGCGATTGAATGCGCATCTGGTGCGCACCATGTTCCGCGACGTTGCAGACCCGGTCGTGATAGACGCGCGCGGACGGATCAAGCAGTTACGCTACCCGGTGACGGTCGCGGCCGGCTGGCGGCCGGGATGGTCAACGGACTATGTCGCGGCGGTCCTTGCCCACGACTTCGGCGCGTGCGAAGTTATCGTTGCCGGCAAGCCCGCATACGTCTATACCAAGGACCACGCAAAGCACAAGGATGCGAGGCCGCTCCGCGAGCTCTCATGGCGCGCGTACCGCAAGCTCATCCCCAAGAAATGGAGCCCGGGACTCCACGCGCCGATGGATCCCGTTGCCGCAAAGTTCGCGGAGCAGAAAAACATAGCGGCCATTGTGGTGAATGGGCGAGACCTGAAGAATCTGGAGCGTCTCTTGAACGGCAAGGAGTTCAAGGGTACGATAGTGCGGTAGTTGGAGGGTTCGCCTAGCGGTCTATGGCGCGCGCTTGGAAAGCGCGTTTGGCGCAAGCCATCGAGGGTTCGAATCCCTCACCCTCCGCAGTGAACCAAAATCGGAACGGCCTTGCGCCGCTCCGATTTTGGTTTTATGTTGAGTGTGGGATTCGAACGCCGGAGGGGGTTGGGGAACCGCGCCGGTTCCCCGTGTAGGAATGAGCGGAGCGGATTCAAAACCGAGGGTTTTGAAAGCGCAGTCCCGCCGCCGGCGGGACGAGCAGGTTGTGAGAACCCCTCACTCTCAGCCACGACATCCGCGAGTAATTTTATCATGGAACCAACAAAAGAAGCGGGCGCACACGCATTATTGGTGAGCGACGCGGGGAAGATCATCCTGGTCGCGAAAGGGGAAGCATACACCTATTTCAAGGAAAATGCGGGTAAGATTTCCATGTTCGGGGGCGGGATGGAAAGCGGCGAAGAACCGCTCACCGCATTGAAACGGGAATTATCCGAGGAACTGGGGCTGAATATCTCCGCGAAGGAAGTTGAGGAGTTGAATGTGTATCGGAAGTCCAGAGAGCAGGACGGTCGAGACGCGGAGATTCATGTGTTCATCATTCGCGGTATAGACGCTGATTCGCTTGCAATACAGAAGGAGGATGCGAGCATCCGAGTACGGGACGAGAACGAAGCAATCGTGCGGGGAAGTGTTACAGAACTGCTTGCGCGGAACGATTTGACACGTGTCACGCGGCAGGCACTTGAAGATTTTGCTCGGCGAGGATAAGGTGGTAGTGCGATGACGAACTACTGCCAAAGCTGTCTCATGCCGTTCGGGAAGGACCCCGGCGCGCGGGAGTCCGAAGAATACTGCAGTTTGTGCTACAAGAACGGGAAGTTGCAGTACGAAGGCAACGACCTCAAGGAATTCCAGCGCGTGTGTTACGAAAGCATGCGTGCGCGGGGGACGAACAAGTTCGCGGCGAAATTCTATACGTTCATGATACGGTTCGCGCCGCGATGGAAAAAGAAGTAGTATCCATACCCATGAGCAATCGCGTCGTTCATTTTGAGATACATGCGACGGACCCCGAGCGACTCGGTAAGTTCTACACCGATCTCTTCGGCTGGGCCATAGATGAATGGAAGGTTCCCGGTGCAGAGAATATGCCGCAGGAGAACCGTTACTGGGGCGTGATGACCGCACCCAAGGACAGTAAGGAACCGGGCATAAACGGCGGGCTCTTGTTCAGGAAAGGGCCGGCGCCGAAAGGCGGCGAGCCGGTGTCGGCATTCATTTGTACCATTCAGGTGCCGAACGTGGACGAGTATCTCGAAAAGACAGTTCAACTTGGCGGCCAGATCGCCGTTCCGAAGATGCCCATCTCTGGACTTGCCTGGCTTGCGTACGGCAAAGACCCCGAAGGGAATATCTTCGGCATGTTTGAAGAAGATAAGAACGCAAAATAGGGCCAAAGAAAAATCCGCCCACGGGCGGATTTTTCTTGCAAGCAGGATCCTTGCCTTACGGATTCCCGATACAATCGTCGTAGCCGTCGGCCATCGTGACGCTGATCAAGGTGTAGTAGTTCACCAGGCCGCGGTCTTCCTGCGTGCCGCTCTGGAGGAGCTCATCCGTGCCGGAATATTTCGCAAGTATCTCCTGCGCCTGACTGAAGTAGTATTTCGCAGAGTCGAGGAACGGTTCGCAGTTCCCGGCGGATACGGAGCTGAGGATGAGCCGGGGGCGGCGCGATTTGCCGAGTGCGATGACGAACGCGTCGCGGTCATAGTCGGTCTCCAAGGTTTGCAGCTGCTTCAGATATTCCAGACGTTGGTCCACGGTCGGGACGTCGCGTTCGGTGATGATCTTTCCGAACTGGAACGCGCCGAATGCGAAACCGAAAATAATGACGACACCGAGGAATGTAAGGACGCCGGTCTTAGTCATGGGATTCGTTTATTGCCACGCGCACCGCAGGGGGAATTCTTGCGCACCCGACCTCATAAAGAAGCTGTCCGCAGTCCCCGCGTATTGGGCGTCTGATGATGGCCGCGAGACCTCGCGGAGCTTGAATGCGAGTGAGCCGCCGACCAATATCGCTCCGGCGAGAAAGCCGAGGAGCGCTGCGACGAACCTATCATCATGCACCATGCGCATATGAGTTGAAGGTTGGTGATTGAAGCCGGCCGTATGTCCCCATTATACACGACCGCCCCCGAGGGGGCGGTGTGGATACGAAGGGCGGAGAATACCGCCGTCGCTAGCGTTCCGCCTGTGCCGACTGCACGTCAAATGGCGCAACTCCGGCGAAAAGCTTCATGCGGAGGCCGATGAGGGTTGCCGCCACGAGCACGCCTGCCAAAAAACCAATGGCGGTGAAGAGCACAGTGGTCTTGGTGATGTGGTGCACGGTATGATTTTTCTGCATAGTGCGACTCTTTGGTTGGTGATTGTGATAAGTATACCATATCAGCCCCCCCCGCGGAGCCGGGCGGGGCCTCGGTCAGACGTTGATGCGCACGATGAGCGCAAAGGCGACGAGGAAGCCGATGAGGAAGAACATGGCGCTGAAGAGTATCCACGTGCGCGTGCGGAAGCGGGAAACGACGATGAACTTCCGTTCAAATCCGCGAATGAACTTATTAACATTCACATCCACCGCGCGTTCTTTGGGACGGGCATCCTCAAAGCGGATGGAATAGTTGCCGAAGGTCTTGATGAGGTCGCGGCGCGAGACGACGCCGACGAGCTTGTTCTGTGTGTCCACGACGAGCAGGGGGTTTATCTTGTGGTGCTCGGAAAATATCTTTGCCACGTCGTCCACGGACGCGGTATCCAGTACCGTGAACGGCTCGGCGTTCATCGCATCCTGCACTTTCATTTCCATGAGCTGCTTCATCTCGTCAGAGATAAGGCTCGCGTCATGCCGGTACATGTCCATTTCCTTCATGAGCTTGATGAAGGTAGGGAGGTGGAGCGATGACCCCTTGATGATGAGGTCGTATTCCGTGAGTATCCCGCGCACTTTGCCGAATTCGTCTGCGACGGGAACACCGCGGAAATCCTTCGCAACAAGGATGTTCGCCGCGTTCATCAAGTGTGTATCCGGCCGCACCGATATCGGTGATGCGGTCATGATGTCCCTGACCGTCATGCTCATGCCGTAAGTATACCACCTCCGTGATAGCCGATGTTTACACGGAATGAGCGAAGCGAGTCGAAGTGTGCCCGGGGTCAGAATCGAACTGACATGAGGTGTTACCCTCAAGGGATTTTAAGTCCCTCGCGTCTAACCAATTTCGCCACCCGGGCATTCGCGTTTTCTAGCATATAGCGTATCGCGCGCTCCCGCAATCGCCCATAGCCGGAGTGGTATAATGAACTCATGGACTCGGACCATCTTCGCTACTTGCTCTATAGCGTGGTCTTCGTGGTGGGCATGTTCCTTGCGGGGTTCATTGCGCTTCGCATGGGCGACGGGTCGCTCCTGGGATTCGTACGGGATCGCCTCATGAGCAGTAGCGCATCCGAACTGCCGGACATTGTCGCGTCTGTCCCGGCCGCATCTGGTCCGTTCGTGGAAGGTTCATCGCTCGCGCTTGCGGGCACAATAGCGAACGCGGGCAGGGGAGCGACGCCGGAGTTCCAGAACGTTTTCCAAGTAGACCTGCAGAATCGGAGCGGCGTGTTTCTGAGCTCTGACGCCGCGGTCGCGGCAATGCCGCTCGGGATGCATATGCAAGGCGGTGCGCTCCAGCCGTTGAACGGTCTTTGGGGCCATGTGCCGGTCGGGACGCATCTCGTGCGGCTCTGTGCGGATGTGACGCGTCGCGTCGCAGAAGCGAACGAAGAAAATAACTGCAGCCCGCCGGTCTCCGTGACCGTCGTTTCGCGGGAAAACTAGCAACCAAGGACTATTGAGGCCCGGGTGGGAATTTCACGCGCTCGTCCGCTTATGAGCGGACTCACTTTTCAGAACCCTCGGTTCTGAACAATCTCCAACGCAGGGAACCAGCATGGTTCCCTGCCCCCTCCTGCGTTCAATTCCCGCAACGGAGAACATCCATTGAGGCCTGGGCGGGAATTGAACCCGCGTATAAGGGTTTTGCAGACCCTCGCCTTACCACTTGGCTACCAGGCCGATGTACGCATTATCCTCATCCAGAAGGATTTTTTCAACTTGAGCGACTGCACTACGACACCGATGTATCATCCGGCGCCGGAGATCCGTCAAGAAGCATCTTCTCTATCTTTGCAGCATGCTCTGGCCCCTTGTCTATGCCGAAGCGTATCCGCGGCATCGGGCGGATGTTCATCTTCCGGTTCAAGTAATGATGAATATCTCCCGCTCTGCGTGAAAGTGCCTGGAGCACCTCTGGTGCTTTTTCGGACGGAATAACGCTCACGAAGATATCCGCCCACGCCATGCTAGGCTCAACAACAACGTCCGTTACGGTGACGACCGCATCGCCGAAGTCGTAATCGCGCGCGAGAAGCTTCGCGGTCTCATCGCGGATGACGCCGGCGACGCGAAGCGTTCTAAAGTTCATCGGGATTATTGCTTCACCACCAACTTGTCGCCCTTCTCGATCGCAATGCTCGCGTTCACCAACATGCCGCATTCGCTTCCCTCCGCGACCTGCGAGACATCTTGTTTCTGCGCTTGGAGATTCACAACGCGGCCACGGCCGACAACGGCGCCGTTCCGTTCAAGCTCAAATGCCGCGCGCATCTTGAACATGCCCTCCGTCACTTTGCCGCCGACGACCTGTTTGTCGAGTTTCGCGACATTGAACACTGCAAGAATTTCCAAGATGCCCTCGGCATTCACGTGTCCCGCCGCGGCAAAATCCTCCACGGCTTTTACGAGGTGATAGATGACGTCCGCGGAAAGAACGTTCACGGCATTCGCCTCCGCAAGCGTTTTTGCCGCCTTATCTACGCGGCCGGCGAATGATGCGATGACCGAGCCCGTGGAGATGGCGAGCTTCACGTCGTTGTCCACCACATCGCCGACCGACTCCGCGACGATATGCGGCGGACGTCCGGCGAATGTCATGCTGCGGATGATCTGTGAGAGCGCCTCAAGCGATCCGCCATCTTTTGCTTTCAGGATGATGTTCAAGCAATTGTCCGGCCGTTCGGGCGCTGGTTGTTTTGCGGCGTCGCTTGCCGCACCCGCCGCGAGGGATGCGGCTCCCGCACCCGCCGCGAATTTTTCGCCGACCTGCGGCAATGATTCAAATCCAACGATAACCGCGGGAGCGGACGGCTCAAGCGACTTTGCCGCTTTGCCCAAAAAATCTTCCAGTATCTTCACTTTGCCGTGCGCGGTCGGTGTCCTGATCTCGTCGCCGAAACGCAGCACGCCGTTCTTCACGATGACCGACGCTTCGTTTCCCCGCCGGCGGTCCATGCGCGATTCCAGGACAAATCCCTCGGCTGGCGCCTCGGGGTCGTACGTCAGCTGTTCCATTTCAGCAGCGAGGAGCACAAGGTCCAGCAGTTCGGGAACGCCTGCGCCGGTCTTTGCTGAGATGGATTCAAAGCTCACGTGCCCGCCGTATCCCTCTAAGAGCACGCCGGCGCTTGTAAGGTCGTTCTTCACTTTGTCCACGTCCGCGCCCGGCTTGTCGGTCTTCGTGATGGCGACGACGAACGGCGTCTTCGCTTCGTTCAATATTCTGATGGATTCCTCGGTCTGCGGTTTTACGCTTTCGTCTCCGGCAACGACCAAGATGGCGAGGTCGGCGATGGTCGCGCCGCGCGAGCGCATGGCGGTGAACGCTTCGTGCCCCGGCGTGTCGATGAACGTTATCTTCTTGCCGCTGTGTTCAATTTCGTATGCGCCGACCGCCTGCGTGATGCCGCCCGCTTCGCGCGCAACGACGTTCGTCTTGCGAATGTAGTCCAAAAGCGAGGTCTTCCCGTGGTCAACGTGGCCGACGACCGCGACAATGGGCGGCCGGGGGCTTGATTGTTTCGTTTGCGTGGCCATAAAGCGTTCGCATTGTAGCCCGAACGGTTGATAAAATCAATGTTTTTTTGTATGGTAATGGAGCATTGAGAGAAGTGGCCCCGCCGCGGCGGGAAAACTTTTCAGAACGAGGGAGAGGTGGCCGAGCGGTCCAAGGCAGCAGGTTGCTAACCTGTGCCCGTCTAAAAGCGGGCCGTGGGTTCGAATCCCACCCTCTCCGCGGTCACGGATAAGAAATAGGAAATCAGTACACATGAAAAGATATCTTCTCATCGGAACTCTTGCGGTCAGCGTCATCGCGGCGAGCGTGTGGTATTCATCCTCAAAGGGGCGGATGTCGCCGCGCGCGGCGAGCGACGCGGAACACAAGCCCACGCACCGCATCGTTCTCTTGGGCGCAAGCCCGGCGATAAAGACGGTTTTCGTAGGGTTCAAGCAGAAGCTTACCGAGCTTTCGCGAGGCAGCGGACTTGAGTTCGAGTATATTGACTTGGACATCCCGTTCTCCGTGGTGAATATGGAGAATGCCGCCCGGTATATCGCCGAATCGGGCGCGAATCTTATCATCACCGGACAAACGGAAGTGCCGGAACTCATGAAGCGCATCAAGACGACGCCTATCGTGAGCGCGCTATCGTCGAATGCGGTAGAGTTCGGCCTCGCCGCGAGCGAGCAAGGGAGCGGGACGAACGTCGTGTTCATCGATTCGGGAAATTACACGAACGCGGGGCCACGGCTGGAGTTCTTTCTGGAGCTCATGCCGGCCGCGAAGCATATTCTGGTCATCCGCGGCGACAAGGCCGCGTTCCGCGAGAGCGACAGCGGCATGGACTCACTGCAAGATGTCGCGTCGCGCCACGGCGTGACGCTCACGGAGCAATCGTTCTCCTCGCGGCAGGAATTGAACAAGTTCTTTTTGGAATACGACTTCTCGGATGTGGACGCTATCTTCCGCTATCCGGGGACATTCAACGCGGCGAACATAGACCTTTTCTTTGCGTTCCAAGCGCAGATAAAAAAGCCCGTCGTCGTACTGAATCGACAAGAGCTTGAAGTAGGCGGGATTCTAGCGTACGGTCCGCGATATAGCGAGCTTGGTGATACCGCGGCGACCGTGGCGTGGCAGATATTGAAAGGGCAAGTTGATCCGGCGTCCGTGCCCATTCTGCGCCCGTTCCGGTATGAACTTGGTTTGAATGAGGGCATTGCGCGGCTCTTGGGCGTGGAGATACCGGACTCACTCCGCAAAAAGGCGGACTACATCCTCCCGTAGCACCCCCGGACGGCGATTTTGCTCTTTTCTGCTTAGGGGAGTATAGTAGGGGAAACCGTCACGAAATAACCAAAACACATCATAAACACATGGCGAGAAAAGCGAACGCCGCGTTCATGAAGCCGCTCCAGGTGAGCGATGAGCTGGCGGAGGTGGTCGGCAAGGGGCCGATGCCCCGGTCGGAGGTCGTAAAGAAACTGTGGGTCTATATCAAGGGTAAAGACCTCCAGGACCCGAAGAATAAGCGCAATATCAACGCCGACGCGGCTTTGAAAGCGGTCTTCGGCGGGAAAGCGGTGGTGAACATGTTTGAGATGACGAAACTCGTCTCCAAGCATCTTTCCTAAGGAATTCGTACCGATGACGGGAACCGGAGCGGCCTAGCGGCCGCTCCGGTTTGGTTTATGCACACATAGGGGATTTGCACCCCGCCTCCAGCGCTCTATAATAAGGAAACAAGGTTAACACAATCCGTACCACCTATGGGGAGAAAACGCACATTCAGCAAAGAACACGTATTGATGGCTATCGAGTCCTGGCTCGTGAAGTACGGCCAGCCGCCGACGGTTGAGGAGCTTCGCGAGGAGTTGGGTCTCGGTTCAACGCGGACGGCTTTGGGCTATCTGGAGTGGCTGGAGGAGTCGGGCGATATTGAACGGTGGCAAGGCGCGCGGGGCATTAAGTTGTTGAAGCGCCCGAACGAGGGGATGGAGACCGTAATGATTCCGCTCGTCGGCGAGGCGCCCGCCGGGCCGATGATGGTAACGGAACAGAACATCACGAACTGGATACGCCTGCCGAAGAAATTTTTGAAACCGGCTGCCGGAACGTACTTTCTCCTGCGGGTGAGGGGGAACTCTATGAACAAGGCAGAGGTCATTGGCGGAAAGATTGAGGACGGCGATCTCGTGCTCATCCGGCAGGAGAGCACGGCGAACGCCCAGGACATCATCGTGGCGCTCATAGACGGCGCGGTGACCATCAAGCGGCTCATCGGCGGCCCCGGCCGCTGGATGCTGAAACCCGAAACGACCGAAGAGGGCCACTATCCCATCGTCCTAGACGAACGCTTCCGCGTGCAAGGCATCGTCACGATGGTGGTAAAAAACGGAGCAGAGCTACTGGAGGAGTAGGGAGAGGGCTTATTGCGGTGGTACATTAAGGGCTTGCATTCCTAGAGGATGCATGCTAGAATGTCCACGTCGTAAGTAACGCATAATAACCCCATGGACGATTCAAAGACGCTTAAAGGTATAGAAAACAAGCTTTCCGCGCTTCTTGCCCTAACAGCCCTTCATTTTTCCAATAAGAAAAATGATACAAAGCTAGAAGTCCTTCTTAAGGAGGCTGGTCTAGAGGTGAACGAGATAGCCAAGGTTTTGGGTAAAAATGAGCAAGCGGTCCGGAAAATGATAATGCGCTCCAAATAACATGGACAAAGACGAGCTTCAGACATTAAGAGAAGTGGCGATGCTTCTAACCGTTCTGATACGGCGCAATACGCTACAGTCCAGCGTCATTCAGGAGATGGGTAGCGTGGGCATGTCTCCCAAGCGCATTGCGGAACTTCT
>CAZMPQ010000017.1:0-395 GCA_964568535.1 uncultured Candidatus Saccharibacteria bacterium | reverse complement strand
ACCGTCAACGTTGCACTCCACCACGCAAGAAAAAATAAGAACAAGAAACATGAAAAATAAACAACTGGCACATCCGTTGAGCGTGAAGTTGCAGAGATTGGCCGACCTGCTGGAGCATCTGATCGCAGTAGAAATGCACAGGGGAGGGGCCGGACAGCGTGAAATCGCAAAGAGCATGCATGTCTCATTGAGCAAAGTTAACGGCTTCGTAAAGGGCGTTAAAGCCCCAAAACAAAATCATGGCGAAAGCTAAGAAACGGGCAGTACTTACCACTGAGGAGAAGCTCTACAAAGCCATCCAAGCCCTCTTCATTCTCCACGCTAGACGGATAGATATGGGGAACAAAGAGATACGCGAAGTTCTTGGAGTGGGTCAGGCCGAAGTTGATGCGGTG
>CAZMPQ010000016.1:0-18631 GCA_964568535.1 uncultured Candidatus Saccharibacteria bacterium | reverse complement strand
GCCTGCATCGGCCTCCGCAATAAGCAGTACTGCATCCTGAATAAGCAATATACGAAGGAAGAATACGAAGCGTTAGTGCCTCGCATCATTAAGCACATGAACGATATGCCCTACGTGGATAAGCAGGGGAGGGTATACAAATACGGTGAATTCTTCCCCCCAGAACTCTCTCCGTTCGCATACAACGAGACGATCGCCCAAGAGTACTTCCCGTTGACCAAGGAAGAAGCCTTGGCTAAAGGCTACCGCTGGCGGGACCCGGACACGAAGCAATACGTGGTGACGAAGAAACCGGAAGACCTCCCGGACCACATCAAAGACGTGGATGACTCCATCCTCAAGGAGACCATCGGCTGCGCTCACGCAGGCACTTGTAATCAGCAATGTACGACTGCCTTCAAGCTCATCCCGGACGAACTCCAGTTCTACCGCCGGATGAACTTGCCGTTACCCCGTCTTTGTCCCAACTGCCGCCACTACGAACGCCTCAAACAGCGGAATCCCCTGAGGCTCTGGCATCGGCAGTGCATGTGCGCAGGTACGCACGGAGCAAATGGCGAAGGGCAAATGGCCTACCAAAATACCGTGAAGCATGCGCACGGCGAGAGCTCTTGTCCGAACGAATTTGAGACGTCCTATGCGCCGGAACGGAAAGAGATAGTTTACTGTGAAGCGTGCTACAATAGCGAAGTTGCATGAGGCAAGAGTTCAAGAAAAACATCATCGTTATCTATCATGGCGGGTGTTCCGACGGGTTCGGCGGCGCCTGGGCAGCATGGAAGAAATTCGGCGATAAGGCACATTACTATGGAGCTTCGCATGGCGAGCCGCCCCTGGACTACCTGCGCGGGAAAACGATATATCTTGTTGACTTCAGCTATTCGCCGGAAGTTGTACAGAAGCTCATGAAGAGCAACGTCCGCGTGACGGCGATAGACCATCACGTGAGCGCGGAACGCGCCACGAAGCTGACGTACGACTACCGGTATGCGGTGAACAATTCCGGATGCGTTCTCGCATGGCGATATTTCCATCCGAAAAAGCCGGTACCACGACTCCTGCTGCATATCGAGGACATCGATCTTTGGAAATTCCGCATTCCGCACACAAAGGCTGTGCGTGCATATTTGGAAACGCAGGACATGAACTTCCCGACGTGGGATGCACTCGCGCGCGAGCTGGACCGCGCAACAAGCCGCGCCATGCTCATAAGACTCGGCGGGCTCGTGCTCTCATACCAGGAACGACTTTGCAACGAGCTTATCGCAGAGACCGCACAGCTCGTGCAGTTCGGAAAATATCGAACGTACGCCGTGAACGCGCCGAATTTCAACTCGCAGAACTTTACGGACCTTATTGCCGACAAGCTCATTCGACGGACGCCGCCTATCGCTATCGTTTGGCGCACGGGCAAGAAAGGAACAAAAGTATCCTTGCGTTCAGATGGTTCTGCCGATGTCGGGAAACTTGCGTCGCGATACGGCGGCGGCGGACATGCGGACTCTTCGGCGTTTCGTTTGCCGCCCGGCGCGAAACTGCCGTGGACCGTTGTGTCAGAGAAGAAGCGGCGGTAAGAACCTGAAACCTGGAGCATGAAACATGAAGCATCGGAAGAATAAGTATTATGCATATCGTCTTGCGGACGGGAAGCAAGGGATAGCGGAAAACTGGGCGGAATGTGAAAAGCTTGTCTCGGGCAAAGCGAATGCGCGCTATCGGGGATTTCCGTCGCGTGAAGATGCTGCTGACTGGCTCGGACAGGGTGCGATGTACGAAGCGCGGCCGAAGCTTGCGTTACGCTCCAAGCTCTCGCCGGGCATCTATTTTGACGCCGGGACCGGCCGCGGCGATGGCGTGGAAGCGAGCGTGACGGATGAACGGGGGAACGACCTTCTGCATCTCGTTCTGCCGAAACGACAGGTTAATCGGTTCGGGAAACGGAACGTTCCGGGCGATGCGACGAATAATTACGGCGAGCTGCTTGCGCTTTCATACGCGCTGAAGATCGCGAAGAAGCTGAAAGTGAAAAAGGTATTCGGCGACAGCCAGCTCGTTATCCGATTCTGGTCTCGCGGACGCATGAAACAGAAAACGCTTCCCGCGAAGACCGTACGGCTTGCGCGCGAAGTTCTCAAGGCTCGTGCCGCGTTTGAATCCGCCGGCGGAACGGTCGCATATGTACCCGGCGGGGCGAACCCGGCAGATCTGGGGTTCCACTAATACATGAGAACGCTGTCTCAAGCATGGAAATTCTGTCCACGATGTGGCGGTGACCTGGCCTGGCGTCGGACTCGCCGACTAGCCATATGTGCATCGTGCGGGCGCGAACTGTACAACCAACCGAAAATCGTTGTGACCGGCCTCTTAATGGATGGTGCGGGCCGTGTTCTTTTAGGGCGCCGCGCCGCGGAACCCCATAAAGGCAAATGGGGAACGCTCGGCGGATTCGTTGAAATCGGAGAATCGGCAGGGGCGGCATTGCGACGCGAGCTCAAAGAAGAGCTCGGCATACGCCTCGGCGCACTACGATATGTGACGACCGTCCCGGGCGAATATCCGTATCAAGGCGTCGTTATGCCATACCTTGAAATCGCACTTGCGGGACGGGGCCCGGACGTCCGTGCCGTACGCTACGACCGCAAGGAAATATCCGCACTCAAATACTTCGCTCTGAAAGATGTCCCTTTTGGCCGTTTAGCATTCCGAAGCCAACGCATCACCCTGCGCGCGCTCCGAGACAGAGCCCTGCAGAGCTTGTAGAAATTATCTTTCGGTGGTATAATGCGCCCTAGCTGGCGGTCCAGACGGCTACGCTTTACTTCCGGTAACGGGAGTTGGGTGAGGAAAGTCCGGACATCCACTTCGCCGCAAGGCGAGGTCAAAAAGGTAGCGGCTAACAGCCGCCGTGCGTAAGCATAGAGGTGCGAGCAGTGACGTCCTGATCCGAAAGGACCAGGAGGACCCTATCCCAAGCTCGATGGTCCAATCTCGCCATAGGGGTAACAAAGCGAGAGTGAAACGGCTAAATCCTTATCGGATGCAAGGGTCGTACTCCGCGCATCTCACTATCGTGAGCTGCTCATGAAACGTGAAGCATGAAGCATGAAACATAGAGCGACCGGAAAAGACCGGCGTTCATGTTCCAGGTTTCAGGTTGCGTGCTTCATGAAGCACCGAGCGATAGCGAGGTGCGTGGTTTGTGCCCGCATGAACCCGAGAGCGATCGAGGGTCCAGAGAAATTGCCGTCCTCGACAGAATCCGGCTTACGGACCGCCAGCAACAAAAAATCCGCTGCTCAGCGGATTTTTTGTTGCTCGACCGAAGAACCGTAAGAAATGTGGTATACTGTCGTCAGATAAAGCGTCGCAGAACATATTTTCATATTCATGATGAACGATAACGTAAAGAACGTGCTCGGAGTCGCTGGCGCCATCGCCCTCCTTGCCGTCGGCTGGTCGGCCACGCGCTACGTGGATGTTTTCTCGTCGTCCATTGAGCCCGGAACGTTCCGGAGCTTTTCGGCGACGGGAGAAGGGAAGGTTGTCGTGGTACCAGACGTCGCGCAAGTGTGGTTCTCTGCCGTAACGGAAGGTGGCAAAGACCTCGCTGCACTGCAGACGAAGAACACCGAGAAGGTGAACAAGGCGATAGAATTTGTAAAAGCGCAGGGCGTAAAGACCGAAGATATTAAGACGGAGTCGTATAGTATTGAGCCGCGGTACCAGAGCTATAACTGCGACGTGCGCCCACTGCCGCTCATGTATCCCGCCGGTGCGGAAACGTCCGTCGCGTATCCAGAACCGACACCGTGTCCGCCGGCTGAGATCGTCGGCTACACTATCCGGCAATCCGTGTCCGTCAAGATCCGTGACTTCAAGAAGATAGGGGACATTCTGTCGGGTGTCGTGACCGCCGGCGCGAACAGCGTGAATGGTCCGTCCTTCGTGGTTGACGACCCGACCAAGCCGCGGAACGATGCGCGGGCGGAAGCCATCAAGAAAGCGGAGCAAAGCGCGCGAGAGATAGCGGATGCTGCCGGGTTCAAGCTTGGGCGCCTGCTCAGCATCGATGACGGCGGATACCCCGTGTATTACGACAAAGCAATGGCGTATGGCCGTGGCGGAGCAATGGAAGCTTCGGTTGCAGCGCCCGCGCCAGCCATCGAGCCGGGCTCGGAAGATGTTGTCGTGAACGTCACGCTTCGCTACGAGATACGCTAACGAACCGAGAATTCAACGGATATCGGACGACTCGCTTCATCGATGAGGAGCGGGTCGTTCTCTTCTTTGAATGACATATCGCCATCGTCTGCGTGGAGCTCGGCACGATACGTCGCTCCGGCGCGCAGCGGTCTTTTGAGCGCTCCACCGCCCGATTACAATTCGGATATGCCGGGGAAGAAAAGCGCGCCAAGCGGTTCCTGCGGTTCGCCACTCGGTGGATAAATGACGAGCCAGCTTGCCCGATCGACGCGGATACCACTCACATAAAATCGCGACCCCGCGCTTTGCTCCGGCACTGAAATGATACGGCTTTCGCTCTGCGCGGCGGCCGGTGCATTCTTCTGCTCAAGCGCGGGAGGCACGGGCGTTGCTTCTGGCGCAGGCGGGGGAGTAAGGATGTGAACAAGCAGAAAGAGCGAGCCCACGATGAGTGACGCACCAAGCGCCCCGAGCAAATACCAGCGCACCATATTCGTATTATACGCTCCGGCACGTGTGATATACTACTCGTATGAACCAGATATTCCGGCGGTTCGCGCACGTGGTCTCCGAGATCGTCGGCTCACCGACGGCGTTCATCACAGCGCTTGCGGTCATTATCGTGTGGGCCTCATACGGCCCGCAGTTCCATTTCTCGGAAATATGGCACTTGCTCATCAATACCGCGACGACCATCACGACGTTTCTCATCGTCTTCTTGATCCAAAACACGCAGAACCGCGACGCGAAGGCCATCCACTTGAAGCTCGATGAGCTCTTGCGCGCCGTAAAACCGGCACGCGACCGGTTCGTTGATCTTGAAGAACTTTCGGACGAAGACCTGGACAAATTACAGCAGGAATTCCGCCATATGCACGAACTTGCGGAGCGGGCGCGGCGAGTTGCGGAGCAACGCCGGCAAAAGCACACAACGTAGAGAAATAACGACGAAGGACGTACTGCCCCGACGGTCGTTGGACCGCCGGGGCAGATGTTTGCGATGAACGCTTCAGGGAACCGGCACAGCTGCGCCGGCGATGACGCTCGGAACAGCCCTCTGCGTTCGTGACTTCTTCTTGGGAAGCGGGAAACGCTCTTCAGCCTTCTTGCGGATCGCTTGCAGTCCTTCGGCGGGCTCGCGGAGCGCCTGCGCATAGATGAGCACGACGTCCGCATACGCTCGTCCACCGCGCCGCAGGGCTTTCGGGTGCGTATACGGCAGGCCGCAATAGTAGCGAGAAAGGGCATCTCGCATACTCTTGAGGTCCGACCCCCACTCGTTCGCACGAAGAAGGTTCCCGGCGCTCATATGCGCATCGAACGCTTGGTCCAGGTCCACCTTGCCGTCGCCATCCGCGTCCTCGCCGAACGCGAGCAGGTTCGATGGAAGGAACTGTACACGTCCCACGGCGCCCATGTACGAACTCTTGATGGAGTAACAGTCCGCATCGTGTGTCGTGCAGTAGACTGCGAGCGCAACAAGGTTCTCGGCCGCCCACTCCCATCGCCAAAGCGTCTTCGACATCATTCTGTTGCTGAACAAAAACTCGTAGAACACATTCCAGGCGATGTGCTTCCCTGTGTTGTCGCCGAACCGACTTTCAAGCGCAACGAGGGCGGTTTGTGCCGCTTCATCCGGGCCGTATTTGTCGCGCACGGTAACGAGTGCATTCGCATTGTCTGCGATGTACTGCTTCCCACGAGCTACAAAATCATCCGAAAGCATCTGAAGAAGCAGCTCGCGCCAGCCAATCGGCTTGGTAACGGATGACTCGGAACGCTGTCTGCGCTCAAGGCGGGCGTCGTCGAGCAGTGCACGGATCTCCTCCTCACCGAGACCGCGCGATGCGAATCGGCGTTCAAGGTGTCGAACACGTGATGCAAGTCCTTTCGGAGCAAGGAGCGCCGCGCGGAGAACGGGAACCTCTCCGGAGAGCGATGTGCCTTTCGTGTCGCCGGAGCCGGAGATGGCTGCGGCGAAGAGCAAGATTGTAAGCATGAGCCACCTCCATGGCTTCTGAGCTACGATCAGCATACTGCATGAGGACGACCTCATTCAACATGGTATAATCGGCCTATGTTTCCGAAAATTGTCCGATATGGCGTTGCGGCCGCTCTCTGTGTTGCCGGAACCGCTTCCGCCCATGTCGGTTACATCCTTTCGGATGCTGAGATGGCGCGGCAGTCCGGCGCACGGTGGGAATTCCTTTTCGCGGCGTTGCAAAGCCCCGTGAATCTCGGCATTATGTTCGGCACGCTCGCCGCTTCGCTCTTCGTCTACTTCGTTGCGCTCCGCATCGCATGGGTTCGGCGAAAGATAGCTGATATTGCCCGTCATGCGGCCTCGTACGAAGAGCTCGCACCGTGGATGTTGCGGCTCGGGCTTGGCATTTCACTCATCGGCGCGGGACTTGCGGGAAACATTGTCTCACCGCTCCTTGCAGGAGACCCTCTGGCCGGCAAACTTCAAATATTTCTCGGATTTCTCTTGCTTGTCGGATTCCTTATCGCGCCCGCACTGTGGCTCACGCTCGGGCTCTATCTGACCGCCATACTCAACGAACCGTACATCCTCGGGAATGCGGAGTTCGCTGCCGCGGCGCTCGCGCTCATCCTGCTCGGCAGCCGGAAACCCGGCGTTGATGAGATGTTGGATGTGCCATTCCTCGCTGCGCTTCCCGCTTTCAAACAATATGCGCCACTCGTGCTCCGTATCGGGCTTGGTGGCGCAATGGCGTACCTCGCTATCTATGAGAAGTTCTTGAACCCCTCTGCATCGGCCCTCGTGGTCGTCAAGACGCAGCTGCGAAATGTCGTACCGGTTGATGCAAGTTTGTGGGTCCTCGGCGCGGGGCTTGTTGAGCTCGCCATCGGGCTCGCCATCCTTGCGGGATGGAAGACGCGGCTCTTTTCCGCCATCGCATTCGTGACGCTCAGCTTATCATTCTTCTATTTCGGCGAAGAAGTCTATTCGCACATCACGCTCTTCGCGGTGCTTTCGGCCATCTTCGTGTTCGGCAGTACGAAGCCGTCGGTGGACGAATGGCTCACCCGCGCCAAAAAATAGGGGAGGCAGCGCGATTGCGGACATTCCGCGCGCTCGTGTTGCGGTACTACCGCGCGCACGGGCGGCATGCGTTGCCGTGGAGGCATACGCGGAGCCCGTATCACATCCTCGTATCCGAGCTCATGCTTCAGCAGACGCAGGTGCCGCGTGTCATTCCGAAGTATCGCGAATTCATCCGCCGGTTCCCGGATTTCCGCGCGCTTGCGAAAGCGCCGCTTCGCACCGTGCTTGCCGCATGGTCGGGTCTCGGATACAACCGACGAGCGCTATATCTGAAACGCATCGCAGAACGAGTCGTAAAGGACTTTCATGGTAAGCTCCCGCGCGAGCCGGAGGCGCTGCGTCAACTGCCCGGCATCGGGCCGAACACCGCCGGCTCCATCGCCGCGTTCGCCTGGAACGCCCCGACGGTTTTCATTGAAACGAACATCCGCCGCGGGTTCATCCACCACTTCTTCCCGAATCGTCGCCGCGTGCCAGATCAAATTCTGATACCTCTTCTTACGCGTTCGCTCGTCGGCCAAGAACCGCGTACGTGGTACTCGGCGCTCATGGATTACGGCGCGCATCTTGGTGAAGCCCTTCGACAAGTTCAGGGCCGGCTCGCGAACCCGAACCGACGGAGCAAGCGCTACACAAAGCAGTCCCGATTTGCGGGGTCGGAACGTGAACTCCGCGGGAACATCCTGAAACTCTTATTGAAGCGCAAGGTGATGAGTGCGCGCAGCGTGAGCACATCCCTTCGCGACACGCGGACGGCGCGCGTTCTCCGCGCACTTGCGAAAGAGGGGATGATCACGGTACGGGACGGACAGTATCGCATTTCCGATTGACGCACGGGTGATTTTTGCGTAAAATAGGCGCGTGATTTTTGCTACCCCAACGAAACAACCGTTCCCGTCTGCGGCGGCAGTTTTGCTCGTAAAAACCATCGCGAATGCGGCCACGCATCCGTTTGTGAAAGCCCTCGCGGGCGAGGATACAAAGCACTTTGCGCTCGCCTATGGCGCGTTCAATCCGGACGTGCATCCGCATCGGCTCGTTGTACTTCCTTCCGGAAAAAAGTTCCTGCTTGTTGCAGCAGGGGACGCGAAAAAGTTCAATCATCGCAAAGCCATCCTTGCGATGCGGCATAGTATCGCCGCAGCGAAAGCGGAACGCGTTCCGGCGCTGGAGCTTTATCTGCATGACGTGGAGACCGCGAAGACGCGCGGCGCGGAGCTTGCTGAATTGTTCGCAACGCAGTGCGAACTTGCGAACTTTGAGTTCAATCACTACAAGCAAGCGCCGAAGCAAGGATGGGCGTCCGTGGAAACCATCATCGTGCACGCTCGACTTCCCGCACCGACCTTGCTCCGCGCACTCGCCCAGGGCCAAGCCATCGGCGAAGAGATGAATAAGGCGCGGACGCTCGCGAACACGCCGGGCGGTGACATGACGCCACAGAAACTGGCGGAGGCGGCAGTTGCGGCAGGGAAAGAATTTGGATTTACGGTAAAGGTATTGGACGAGAAAGAGATCGCAAAGCTCGGTATGGGCGGCGTCTTAGGCGTCGCGAAGGGTTCCGAGGAACCGCCGCGGTTCATCGTGATGGAGTATTTGCGCGGGCGGAAGAGCGAGAGGCCCGTCGCGCTCGTCGGCAAGGGCGTGACCTTTGACACCGGCGGACTGAACTTGAAGCCGGAGCAGGGGATAAACGAGATGCATATGGATATGTCCGGCGGCGCGGCTGTCATTCACACCATCGCGGCGCTGGCGCGGCTCAAAGCGAAAAAGAACATCGTCGGCATCGTGCCTGCGGTAGAAAATATGCCGTCCGGTTCCAGTTATCATCCGGGCGATCTTTTGAAAACCATGTCGGGTAAGACGATAGAAGTACTGAATACTGATGCCGAGGGGCGCGTCATTCTGTCCGATGCGTTGACTTATGCGAAAAAATATAAGCCGCGGCTCGTCATTGATATCGCGACCCTAACCGGTGCCGCAATGGTAGCGCTCGGCCAGCGCGCGAGCGCGCTTTTGACGACCGAACCGGCGCTTGAACGAACGCTCCGCGAGACCGGCGAACGAACGGGGGATTTCGTGTGGCCCCTGCCGCTTTGGGAGGAATATGAAGACGACATTCGCGGTACATTCGGCGATGTCGCGAACCTCGGCAAAACTCGCTATGGCGGAGCCATTACCGGTGCGGCATTCTTGTGGCAGTTCGTAAAGGATGAAAAGACCGGTCCCGCGCCTGCCTGGGTGCATCTGGACATCGCTCCGCGCATGACCTCCATAGAAGGGGAATGGCTCGCAAAAGGTGCCGCCGGCGCGCCCATCCTGCTCCTCACGCAATTCTTGCGCAAGTAAGTATTTCGGTGGCCGGTAATGTATAATGGACGTATCGAGAGGGAGCTGCCCTCCGTTTTTCGGCGCACATTCCATGGGACTTCATCCTGAACAAGACGTTATCTATTTCGGCCGCACGAACTACCGGAACGCGAACCGGCTTTTTGGCATCAAACGGAACGACCGCCGCCAGCACACCTACATCGTGGGAAAGACGGGCACCGGCAAATCGGCGCTCATCTCGAACATGATCATCCAGGATATCGCGAATGGCGAGGGCGTCTGCGTCGTTGACCCGCACGGCGAGCTCGTGGAGGGCATCCTCGCGAAGATACCGGAAGAGCGCATGGACGACGTCATCTACTTCAATCCCGCCGACACCGATTTCCATATCGGATTCAACGTATTGGAACTTCCGGACCCGAAGTATAAGCACCTCGTCGCCTCGGGACTCATGGGCATCTTCACGAAGATATGGGCGAATGTCTGGTCCGCTCGGATGGAATACATCCTGAACAACGCGGTACTCGCGCTTTTGGACACGCCGGGCTCAACCCTCCTCGGCATTCCGCGCATCTTGGTGGACAAGGACTTCCGCCAGCGCATCGTGACGAACATCCAGGACCCGGTCGTGAAGGCCTTTTGGATAAATGAATACGAATCGTGGCAGGACAAGTTCCGGAACGAGGCCATTGCGCCTATCCAGAACAAGGTCGGCCAGTTCCTTTCGACGAACATCGTCCGGAACGTGGTCGGCCAGTCAAAGAGCACGATAGACATCTTCGACATGATGAACCAGGGAAAAATATTCCTGGTGAACGTGTCGAAGGGCCGCATCGGCGAGGACAACTCCGCACTTCTCGGCGCCATGCTCATCACGAAGATACAGCTTTCCGCGATGGAACGCGTGCGCGTTCCCGAGGACGAACGCGTGGACTTTTATCTCTATGTGGACGAGTTTCAGAACTTCGCGACGGACTCCTTCGCCGGCATCCTTTCCGAAGCCCGCAAATACCGGCTGAACCTCACGCTCGCGCACCAATACATCGGCCAACTCGTCACCGACACGTCCACGAAGGTCCGCGACGCTATCTTCGGCAACGCGGGAACGATGATTGTCTTCCGTGTCGGCGCGGCGGACGCGGAATTCTTGGAGGCAGAGTTCGAGCCGGAATTCATGATACAGGACATCGTGAACCTGCCGAACTACAATATCTATTTGAAACTCATGGTAGACGGCATCGCATCGCGGCCATTTTCCGCGACGACCCTGCCGCCGTTCAAGGTGAAATCGTCGTCGGTTGCCATTGAGGAGATCGTTGAGAACTCGCGCAAACGGTATGCGCGGCCGCGGCGCGTCATTGAGGACGAGATCAATGCATGGAGCGGCGTCATGACCATTGAAACACCTGAGGGAACGACGGTGCTCACGGAATCAACGGCGGCTGAAGGCGGGAAATTCCGCGCGACCTGTTCCAATTGCTCAAAGAGCATCATGCTTTCCTTTGAACCGACGCCGGGGCGGCCTGTTTATTGCAAGACCTGTTTGGCGAAAGTGAAATCCGGCGAGATATTGTCCGCCCCGCGGCAGGCCTCGCTCCGTTCGCGCCAGAAATATTCACAAGACCTCGCCGGCCTCGGTATTGAGTTCTCGCCGCGCAAGGACAGTCCGTTGCCGGCACGTTCGTCGTTCCATGCCGCGCTTGAAAAGCAAGATATGGTGGAAGTCGTTCGGAAACCGGAAGGAAAACCCTTGTCGCTCGCACAACTCCAGCCATCGGACGCCGCACCGAAGAAGAAACATGGAACGGACGATGAGATAGATATCGCTGAACTCCAAAAAGAGATAGCAGCATCATTGAGCCAAGACGTGAACGAGGGCGGAGGATGACGCTGACTAGAAATATAGTTATGTTACAATTGTAACATAATAGAATTTTATGAATTCCGAGACCAAGACCTGCCAGAGCTGTAAGCAATCGTTCGTCATCGAACCGGACGATTTTGCGTTCTATGAGAAGATAGGGGTCAATGTTCCCAAAATGTGTGCGCGTTGCAGAGCGCAACGACGTCTTGCATTTCGGAACGAACGTGTTTTTTATAAACGCCCATGCGATAAATGCAAGAAGGATGTCGTCTCGATGTATAGCCCGAACAAACCTTACCCGGTATGGTGTTATGAATGCTGGTTCGCTGATGACTGGGACGCCACAAGTTTTGGACGACCTTACGATCCGAACCGTCCTTTTCTGGATCAGGTTCGTGACCTGTATCAGCAAATACCGAAAGTTGCGCTTATTTATGTCCGAAGCGTGAACTCCGAGTTCGTGAACATTTCGGCCGACAACAAGGATTGTTATATGCTTGTGGAATCGTCCAATAACGAAAAGTGCATACACTCGTATTGGGTGCAGCAGTGTCGGGACTCCGTTGATCTTTCGTATTCGCATCAGACAGAACTCGCCTATGAAAGCGATGATTGTTTCAACAGCTACCAGCTTGCCTATAGCAAGGGTTGTTACGATTGCCGTACTAGTTACTTTCTCTATGATTGTCATGGCTGTAGTGATTGCATCGGCTGCGTAAATCTGCGGAATAAGCAATATCATGTATTCAACCAACCCCTAAGCAAAGACGACTACGAGAAGTTCCTGAAAGAAGCACGGCTTGATACCGCAAGTGGCGTGGAGACAATGCGAGAGAAATTCATTGCGTTCATCGCCAAGCAGCCGCGGAAGTATGCGGAGATCACGAACGCTCCCGGCTCAACGGGGAACTACATAAGCAACGCCAAGAACTGCCGGGAATGTTTCCACGCCTATGATGCCGAGGACTGCGCTTATGCTGAACACGTTTGGCGTAACACGAAAGATTGTATGGATGTAAGCACCGCGGGGCGCAATGCGAGCGCGATATATAATTCCATAAACAACGGCATTGATGTTGCGAACCATATCTGCACGGTGCAGGGGTGGAGCGCGACATTCCTTGAGTATTCGCTCAACTGCTTCAACTCAAATCACTGCTTAGGGTCTGCTGGCCTGCGGAAAAAAGAATATTGCATCCTGAACAAGGAATATCCCAAAGAAGAATACGAAGCGTTGCGGGATAAGATCGTGCAAGAGCTGAAAGCGACGGGGGATTGGGGAGAATTTTATGCGCCCTCGATGAGCCCGTTCGGCTATAACGAAACGGTTGCGCAAGAACAGTATCCGCTTTCTGAAGCAGAGGCAAAGCAACTTGGCTATGCGTGGGAAACGCATCCGCGAGGGACATACGGGAGAGAAACAATCTCATGGATAAACGTTCCGGACAGCATCCATGAGTTTACGACCGCGGACATTAATAAAGATATCTTTGCGTGCACCAACTGCAAAAAGAATTACCGTATCATTTCGGCGGAGCTGCAGTTCTATCAACGACTCAATATTCCGCTCCCACGATATTGCCCCGATTGTCGGCACGCACGCCGCATGGCCGCCCGAGGCCCAAACCAACTTTCCGAACCACAACGATGTCGATGTGATTATGAAGTAGCGCAAAATACCGTTCAGCACGCACATCATCCGGATGGCAGATGTCAGAACGTATTCCGATCTTCATATAAGCTCGATGCGCCTGAAATACTCTACTGCGAGCAGTGTTACAACGCCGAAGTAGCGTAATTTCGCCTCTCCTGCTAGGGTAACGACATGCGGTTTGACGTTATCACCATCTTCCCGAACATCTTTGATTCTTATCTCGGCGAGTCGCTCTTCAAGCGCGCCGCGAAGAATGGCCTCGTGGACATCCGCGTGCACGACCTACGGAAATATTCCACGGACAAGAAGCATCATAAAGTGGATGACAAACCCTTCGGCGGGGGACCGGGGATGGTCATCCAGCTTGAGCCGGTATATCGCGCGGTTCAAGCTGTAGGTTCAAAGTTCAAAGTTCAAAGTTCAAAACGACCAAAGCAGCGCATCATTCTATTCTCAACGCGCGGGAAGAAGTTGGATTCAAAAACGGCCAAGCGATTGGCGAAGTATGACCGGCTTGTGTTGCTCTGCGGTAGATATGAAGGCGTGGACGAACGCGTGGCGCAACACGTTGCAGACGAGGAGATATCCATCGGCGATTACGTGCTCTCCGGCGGAGAGATTCCCGCGCTCGTGCTTATGGAAGCCGTGAGCCGATTCATCCCGGGTTTCTTGGGCAAATACGCGTCGTTGGAGGATGTGAAGGGCTCGTACCCCGTCTACACGCGGCCGGAAACGTTCAAACCGAAACGCGGCACGAGATGGTCGGTGCCGAAAGATCTTATGAGCGGGGACCATAAGCGCATCGCCGCATGGCGAAAGCGGACATAGCGTTCTTTATCTCGGCCGGCGCGGTGCTCGGCATCGGCGCCGCCGGGCTCGGCACTCCGCTCGTGCCGGCATTCTGTATCGCCCTCATCGGTGCCTTCGCCGCGGCTCGCCTGCGGCATTTTTCATCTGTCTTCGCGCTCATCCTCGTGCTCATGTTCGTCGCCGGACACCTGTACTACCACCTGTTCATCGCATGGCACCGCGCGGCCGAGCGCCTGCCGGAGATCGGCGAGTCCGCTGAAGCCGCGGGCATCGTGCGGGACGAACCGCGGCGAAGTGAACGCGCGCTCCGCTTCACGCTTGAACTACAATCGCCGCACCACGGCCGGCTCGCTGTCGTTACGGAACCTCTCGCAGACATCCGCTTCGGCGACCGGCTCGAACTCTCGGGCCGTATTGAGCTGCCGGAGCCCGGCGCACATCCAATGGAACCGCCAATCGCCGTCTTTCCACGCATCACGGTCAAGGAACGCGGCGTCGGCCCCTGGCTCTTCACGCAGCTTGCGCGCCTGCGCGCAACGCTTACCGGCGTCGTAGAACGCGCATTGCCCACGGAGCGCGGAGCGCTTATGAACGGGTTGCTCTTTGGCGACACGAGCGGATTCACGCGCGAGTTCCGCGACGCCATGGCGGCATCCGGCACGACCCATTTGACCGCGCTGTCTGGCTACAACATTGCGATACTCATCGGCAATGTATCGGGGCTCTGCGCGTGGCTTCTTCTCTCGCGGCGCGCACGATTCGCCGTGACGACGCTCTTTCTCTTTCTCTTCGTGCTCATGGTCGGCGCTGAAGCGTCAGTCGTTCGCGCGGCCATTATGGGCTCGCTCCTCATGCTTGCTGGGGAAGCGGGAAGAACTTACCATGTGAGGAACGCGATGACCTTCGCTGCGCTTGGCATGCTGCTCCTTGACCCGACACTCCTCGTCTGGAGCGCAGGATTCCTCTTGTCGTTCTTGAGCCTCATCGGCATCGTGTACCTCCGCCCTGCGCTCGCCGAATTGTTCCGCATGGACACGAGCCGCGAAGCTATGGGGCTTTTCGGCTGGCGCGACAATCTGCTCACCACGCTCGCCGCGCAGCTTATGGTCTTACCCGTCATCATGCACTATTTTGGGGAATTCTCGCTCACGGCGCTCGCCGCGAATGTGCTCGTTCTAGAGTTCGTGCCGTTCACGATGTTCCTCGGATTCGCGCTCGTCGGTCTCGGCCTTGTCTTGCCGATGATTGCGACGCTCGTCGCCACAGCTGCCGAGATACCGCTCGCATACATGGACGCCGTTATCCGCTTCTTCGCGGATGTTCGCATACCGCTTGCGACCGGCAGCGGCTGGGGAACGACCATCGTGATCTACGCCGCGCTCTTTGCGCTCATGGTCGGCAGGCGCATGAACCATACGCGTTCTGCATCGCAACAATGATACGCGACCGCTTGAGCATCGTGCTGCTGATCATCGCCGTCGCCACGGATATCCTCTTGTGGCATCGCGTGTTCGCCGAGCGGACGGAACCGTCGCTTGTTGCATTGAACATCGGCCAAGGAGACAGCGTGCTCGCGACATTCCCCGGCGGCATGACGGTCTTGACCGACGCGGGACCGGACGGCGCGGTCGTGCGCGAACTTGAACGCGTACTCGCGCCGGGCAAGCGGGTGGACATTGCCGTTGTGACGCATCCGCAACTGGACCACTTCGGCGGATTTGCCGACGTTCTGCGCACATTCTCCGTCGGCGCGCTGCTTGTTTCCGGACGCACCGCAGACGACGACGCGGTCGGCAGTGCGTGGAACGAGCTCGTGGAAGCCGCGCACGAGCGGAACGTGCCGCTCGTGCGCATCAAAGCAGGGGATAGTATCCGCCAGGGCGCATACGGCCTTGACGTGCTCAGCCCGGACGGCTCGTGGCTCCAAAGCGGCGAGTTGAACGATACCGGCATCGTCACGCGTGCGCGCTTTCCCGGCTGGCGCGCGCTCCTCGTCGCCGACATCGGCGGGCCTGCGGAGGACGACCTCGTTCGCCGCGAAGACCTTCGGGCTGATGTGCTTAAAGTCGGCCACCATGGCTCGCGATTCTCCACAAGCGAAACATTCCTCAGGGAAGTCGCGCCCCGCGCAGCGCTCATCTCGGTCGGCGCACGGAACCGCTACGGCCATCCGACTGAAGAAACGCTTGCGCGGCTTTCTGCGGCGGGAGCGCAGATCTTCCGCACCGACGAGGACGGCGCTGTGCGTATTTCCTTTCGCGACGGGAGGCTTATCGTGAACACAGAACAATAGAGCGGGGGATGATATAATGAACGCATGACCCTCCTCATCAAGGGAGCGCGCGTTTTTTGCGGGAATCGGAAGGGCGACGAGCCCGTGGATGTATTCGTGCAGGGCGACAAGATATCCGCCATCGGCAATTTTCCGCGCAAGAAAGCAGACGCCGTTTTGGACGGCCAAGACCTCTTCCTCGCGCCCGGATTCATAGATATCGATACGGAGACAGACCATTATTTGGAGCTCTTCTCGCATCCCGAACAGAGCGATTTCATTCGCCAGGGCATCACGTCCACAGTCGGCGGGCAGGAGGGCTCTTCGCTCGCCCCGCTCCTCTACGGCAGCTTGGAATCGCTTGAGGAGTGGACGAATCCCGACAAGCTCAATCTGGATTGGCGGAACATCGCGGAGCTCTTGCAACACTTCGCGAAACATCCGCTCGGCGTGCATTTCGGAACGCTCGTGGGGCACTCCACCGTCCGGCGGGCCTTGATCGGCGAGCACTTGCGCGACCTCACGAAGAACGAGCTTGCGGTCTTCGCGCGCGTGCTCCGCGAATCGCTCGCGCAAGGCGCGCTGGGACTCTCGGTGAACCTGAAGAGCGTCTATGGCAGAAAAACGCCGTACGCAGAACTGAAACTCCTTGCCGGCATCGTGCGCGAGGGAAACGGCATCGTGTCCGTCGCGCTCCGAAAAGCGACGGGCGTGAGCAAGGCCGTGGATGAAGCCCTGAAGCTCTGCCGCGAAAGCGGCGCGCGCACGGTCATCAGCAACTTCCTGCCCATTGAAGGCCAGCGCGAAGAGTACGAGCGCGCGCTTGAAAAGATAGAAGCGCTGGACGACGCGACGCCGCTCTACTTTGATGTCGCGCCATTTGAAACAAGCGTGCGACCGCTCTATCGCTTCCTGCCTGATTGGGCGCAGACCGGCAGCATGGACGACATGGCTGCGCACATGGAAGACGAATGGCTGAAGCCGCGGCTCATGAAAGATTTCGCAGAATTGCGGCCCGACGAGTTCCATGTCGCGCGCGCGCGGCATAATGAAACGGTCGTCGGCTACTCGCTCCGCGATGTGATGGATCTCTATGGGCTGAAGCAGCCGACCGAAGCGCTCTACAAGCTCATGCAAACCACGAAGCTCCGCGCGCTTGTGTCGTACCGCAATATCGACCGGCACGCCATCGGCCGCGCGCTCTGCCATCCGCGTTCGTTCGTCGCGTCCAAAGGCGTGAGCTTCGCCGGAGGCGGGCGCGAGCGAACCTCGCTGCCAGACGGACACGCCTCCGCGTTCCCGACGTTCGTGAACACCGTGACGCAAAGCGAGCTGATGCCGCTCGGCGCAGCCATTCGGAAATTGACGACCGCCCCCGCCGCCTTCCTCGGGCTCGCGGGACGGGGGAGCATCACGGAAAACGCGCGGGCGGACCTCGTGCTTTTTTCGCACGCAGAACAGCGTCTTACCATCAAAGCGGTCATTGTGAACGGACAGGTCGCTCTGCGCGACGGGTCGCCGACGGGTATCACGGCAGGCAGCGCGCTCCTGCGCGAGAAAGCATCATGATGCGCGCGCGGGCTTCAAAGATCGGGCACCGGCCGGATACGTTCTTGCTCGTCCTCGTGTGCGTCCTCGCGGTTATCGGGCTCGTCATCCTTGCGAGCGCGTCATCCTATCTCGGCCAGAGCAAGTTCAACGACAGTTATTACTATCTGAAGCACCAGCTCACGAACGGGCTCCTGCCGGGACTTCTCGGATTCGCCATCGCGGCATTCTTTCATTATCAGCGCTATCGAAAGATCGCGCTCTTCATCCTCCTCGCAAATCTCGCGCTCTTGGTGCTTGTCTTCGTTCCATCCTTTGGCGTCACGGCAGGCGGCGCGAACCGCTGGGTCGCCATCGGGCCGGTAAGCTTCCAGCCAGCCGAATTCCTGAAAGTCACGTATATTCTCTATCTTGCCGCATGGCTTGCGACGCCGCGCATGAACCGCACGCGGAATATTATGAGCGGGCTCGTGCCGTTCATCATTATCTCAGGCATCGTCGCCATGCTCTTGCTTGCACAACCGGCGACGAGCGTCGTCGTCATCCTTTTGAGCGCCGGGGCGATGATGTACGTTCTCTCCGGCGCACCGTGGAGGCACGTCGCCATCCTCGGCGGCGCCGGCGCACTCTGCCTCGCGCTTCTCCTCGCCGCGTCCGCGACCGGCATCATCTCGCCGTACCGCTGGCAGCGCGTGCAGACCTTCCTGAACCCCGCGCAGGATACGCAAGGCGCGGCATACCAGATCAACCAGGCCATGATGACCATCGGGTCCGGACAGTTCGCCGGCATCGGCTACGGACAGTCCACGGCGAAGATAAACCGCTTGCCGGCGCCGATAGACGACTCCATCTTCGCTATCGCCGCGCAGGAGCTCGGAT
>CAZMPQ010000015.1:18388-21212 GCA_964568535.1 uncultured Candidatus Saccharibacteria bacterium | reverse complement strand
AGCGGACGAGTAACGTTCGGGCAATCCTCGACGCTATCGGCCAGCGGATGGCGGATAACCAAGGGGTGTTCGAGACGGGATGTAATCCGCCCGGAGCGATTCCTACATCCTCCGTTGTTATTGGCTCTAGCACGTACGATATTGCCGAGTGTATCGTTCCCACTTACATCTCGACCTTGCCTTTTGACCCAAGAGGCGCCGGTAGTGGTTATAGCTATACAGACGACGACAATTACAACACGGGGTACACGGTTGTGAAGAACAGCACGACACTTCGCATCACCGTTTCGGCTGTCGGAGAGATAACGAACCCGATATCCATCGAGCGGTAGGAAGAAAACTCTTTTACTTCTTGCCCCAGAAACCACCGTGATGCGCGGTGGTTTCTGTGCGATTAGGGAAGCTCTTGACGGCTAGGGACTGTAGGATTACCATCGTTTGTACAGATATGCAGCCTAGTTTTCCGCGAAAAACGGGTAGGCAGGCGCAGGAAACTGATAGGTTTGTTCGTTATGCGGTATTTGCCGCATTCGTCGTTCCGTTTGCATTCAGATTCTTTTTTCAGGGTATCGCCGCCGCACACGCAAGCGGCGTTTTTTGTTGTATTACACTCGTCGGCAAACCCACTTGTATAAAACTATGAAAAAAATATTCGCCGGAACGGTTCTCGGTCTCGCTGCGGTGCTCGCTTTTACGAATATTTCGAATGCGGAGACGCTCGTTTATTCTCAATCGGGTGGATCCGTGCAGAGTCAGTGTTATTTGAATGATGCGGGAGGCGGTGGTTACTGTGGGTATGTTGGATATTCACACTTTAAGTTTTCCCAAATTGGCGCGTTTAATCGTATTGAGATTATGGATTTGTATCGCAACAATTCCACAAGTACGATTAACGACCCCTTGAAATTGACCGTTTATAGTTCCTGCAACAGCGGTCTTGGTGGCACTGTTGAGGGTATTAGTTATGCAGATCCGTCCAATTTGTTGTTCAGTGCGTTTACGCCCACCTCTTTTTACTTCACTCCGAGTATTGCAATTACCAGTACCAGCACTAATTGGTGTTGGCTGATAGAAAGGAGTGGTGCTGATGATCAAAACGCTCTTCCTCGAATCGCCACGAGACTTGTTCAGCCAGAAGACCCCAATCAGGCAGCATGGACTGAGAATTTCGGGCGGTTGTCGGGGCCTTATCAGCGATTGAACTTCAATATATATTCTGGCGCTGTAGTGCCACCCCCACCGCCTTCCCCGGACCCCTACGTCGAGTTCTCCGACGGCAGCGTCAAAGCTCTCTACCACCTTGAGAACACAAATGACAGTTCCGGAAATGGGTATCATCTCACGAACAATGGCGCGACGTTCGGTAGTGGGAAGCTCGGCAGTGCCGTAGATGGCGGTAGTGATAATACGAGCAGGTATCTTTCTGTTGCGAATAACCTCGGCATTAATGGCGGCCCAATAACTCTTGCGGCGTGGGTAAACTTCAACACGATTGGGCCTGGCGCGAATAACAACGTTCTGGTGTATCAAGGGAATACGTCCAGTCAGGTTGTGTATTATCTTTACTACAATCAGTCGGCGGGTCAATTGCTTTTTGGTAGAGATCGAAAGCATGTGGCCGCCGTTGAAATTGGCGAGAATTTTGTTCCAGTACCTGGTGTTTGGTACCACATAGTTGGGACCTACGATGGCGCTAATATGAGAATGTATCGGGACGGGCAGTTGAAAGCAGGGCCGGTGCTTGCGAGTGGGACCGGCAGCTACGCTGCAATGAACGTTTTTAGCATCGGTGCCTACGAGGATGGTATATGGCATTCGTCCGCAAAGATTGATGAGTTTTTGGTCGCTAATACGGCACTTACACAAAGCGTTATTACGAACCTCTACAACAATGGCGCGGGGAAGGAGGCGTGTGTGACGGTGGGATGTGCGAGTGGCGTAGTAACGGCTCCGTCTGTTACGAATTTGGCCCAATATGAATCCGACGGGACAACCGCCATTTCCGAAGGAGGAACTGCTGCGAAACCGATCGTGAAGCTTTCTGCCCAAGTGACCGCCGCGCCCGGAAAGATGGTGCGGTTGGAGGTTTTGGCCTATAGGAATTTAGTGAGCCTACCTATCGCTGCTGCGAGCTCTATGATGAATTCAGGTGAAATTGCGACCGTTACTTTGTCTAATATTTTGGATGGCGACTACATATGGCAAGCACGAGCGGTGGACGAGGACGATAATGTGTCGGATTGGGTCCAATTTGGAACGGCCGCAACGCCAGATTTCAAGATCCGTCGAGAGCCCGTCATCTTTATCCCTGGGATATTGGGGACAGAAATCAAGAAGGGGAATGACCTGTTGTGGGCGAATATTGGTGTAATGTTTTCGTCCAGCACCGATGGCTTTATGGACCCATTAGCGTTTGAGCTCAATCTTACCCCATCGGATAGTGGGTTGGATTTAGTCGGAGTTATAGGAAAAAAGGTTAATAACAACCTGCCCGATTTCGACTACACCGATGGACTCATAAATCTCTTTGAATCTTCTGAAATCGGTTACGTAGAAAACCTGAGCTTTTTTACTTTCCCCTATGACTGGCGTTACGGAGCGAGCGACAACATAGTCGATCAGCTGAAGAACAAGATTGATGCTGTTCTCACACAAACCGGTGCGAGTAGAGTTAATGTCATCGCCCATAGTACGGGTGGTTTGGTGGTAAAGAAATACGTATCGCAATACCCTGGAAACAATCACATCGATAAAGCAGTATTTCTCGGTGTGCCAAACCTAGGCGCCCCCAAGGCGTTCAAAGCACTTATTAATGGAGACAATT
>CAZMPQ010000015.1:15001-18378 GCA_964568535.1 uncultured Candidatus Saccharibacteria bacterium | reverse complement strand
CATCCCCTTCCTAAGTCAATTGGAGATGAAAAAAATTGCCCAGAATATGCCGGTTGCATATGATCTTGCTCCGAGTCGAGGATATGTTGATCAAATAGGCAGTTTTTTGAACGTACGCGACGATCTTAATCGTACCGACGTAGATATGAACTACGATGAAGCTATCGCTGACTTTGAAGATAATGACCTCATTAATCCTCTCGGAGTGGATAGTGGTGAAAATCTTCACACCTCCGCGTTCGATAATTTTGATTTGCGCACGGGTGGTGTGGATTTGTATAACATCATCGGTTGTAAAGCGTTCACATTTGGTAAATTTACAAAACGCATTAACCGCGGTGCGCCCCTTTACAGTTTCCCTGCTGAGTATGATTTCCCTCTAAGTACCACCGGCGATGGCACCGTCCCGCTACTGAGCGCTCAGACGCTTCCCATTGATTCAAGCAACGTGTTTTTTGTTCGAAAAGCAAACCACGGTAAAATGCCGAGCCAAGATGGTATTCGTCAGCAAATCGTGAACATTATTACGCAGAGTAACTTGGACACCGGGGGCAAGATTCTTACTCATGATACTGTTCAGCAGAACCCCGCGTTGTGCCAGATCCATGGCGAGGTCATCAAGATTAAGAGTCCTGTAGATGTCGCCGTTGCCGATCAGTTCGGCAATCGGTCGGGCCTTGCTTCGGACGGGAGTATCGAGAACACCATCCCCGGAGCCGACTACCAGATCTGGGGCGAGCACAAATACGTATTTCTTCCGACGGGAGATGGAGAACAATACACCATTGAGCTTAAAGGAACCGGCACGGGTACGTTCACTTTGCAGGATGAGACAGTGGTAGGTGATGAGTCAATCAGAACCCAGGTTTTCAGCAATATTCCCGTTACCCCGAGTTCAACTGGTCAGGTCCAGCTTGGTGCTCAAACGACCCTCATATTTGATACCGACGGCAACGGAACAATGGAACCTCCTATCCAGCCATCTGCAATAGTGAACGGAGTTCAATCCGAAGATCTCACCCCACCCGTCACAACCTCAACCATCACTGGCACCCAAGGCCAGCCCAGCTTCTATCGCACGAACGTGAGTATCGCTCTTGCCGCAACAGACCCCGTCATTCCAGGCCATGAGGATGAGACATCTGGCGTGCTCGGCTCGCAATACAGCTTGGATGGGGGAGCGTATGCCGCGTATACAGCGCCAATATTGGTCCAGGCAGAAGGTATGCACACGTTGAGCTTCTTCTCCACTGACAAAGCTGGGAACAACGAATTGCTACAGACCCGGACGTTCACTGTTGACAAGACCGCTCCCGAATTCGCCGCCCAATTCAGCACCTCAACGAAGCGGTTCGCATTCTCAGCGATGGACAATATAGGCACCTCAACGACCCCGCTTTGCGTGGAGGGCGTCTGTACAGCTTTTGACTCCGCCGGGAACATCACCGTATTGCGTTTTGAGCGCGACCACGATGACGACAAATACGAGCTGGAGTTGAAGAAGATATCCTACAACGGTGTCATCACCTCCTTCACCGATAACGAACTGGACGTTGAATACGACACCGATAGCGGGAAGATAGACGACTTTGACCAGGAATTCGAGCTGAACGATAAGGACATGCTCATCATTGAATACGACAAAGACCGGAAGCAGTCAGCGATATATACCCGTCAACCGGATGGGACGTACAAGAAAGAGGTGGTAGCTGGGACGAGGATTTTGCGGGTACAGACGTTGAACGGCAAGTTGACTGGTGCGGTGCAATGAGCCTTTTGCGATCGTTGCGCAAGCCGATAATCCTTGTTTTTCTTGTCATTTTGCCATCGAGACTACCCGAAGTCTATGAGAACTACTTCGGCTCTGCAGGGAATTGGCAAGGAGGATTCAGCTTTGTGGGGCATTGGTTAGAGGGCCACCAGATTTTTTTTGGACACGTGTTTTTATTTATTGCTGTAGCGAGTAGCGTTTGGCTAAATCGAATAGCTGAAAAAGAGAAGAGTGATGCATGGGTTCTGTTGTCAGGAATTGCCACGATTTCTCTTGTGTTTTTCTGGCTCATGTATTTTTCGTTCTCCCGCATATCTTTCCCATAAGGATAATGAGATGCGTTGCTGTCTAGTATAAAGAAGCGTCGCAGTTGGCGCGTGCGTTTAGATTGAAGACGCTTTTCTATTCATACCGTAACGCCTCATCCTCGCACCAAAGCTTACGCATTGGTACGGGGCGAGTCGGGTTCTTCTTTGCTGCTTACCAGGCGAGCCTCGCTCAATATCTACTCATACCGTAACGCCTCAATGGGGTCTTTTTTCGCCGCCTGGCGGGCGGGGTAGATGCCGAAGACGAGGCCGATGGCGGAGGAGACGCCGAGGCCGAGGAGGATAGCCGAGAGCGGAAGGACGAAGGTCCATGCGAGACCATAGAAATTGCTCAAGGCGAGCGCGAGGAGATAGGAAAGCGAGCCGCCGAGCGTGATGCCGATGGCGCCGCCCGTGAGCGTGAGGAGCACCGCTTCGCAGAGGAACTGGAGCAGGATGTCCTTATTCGTCGCGCCGAGCGCTTTCCGCAGGCCGATCTCCTGCGTTCGTTCGGTGACGGAGACGAGCATGATGTTCATGATGCCGATGCCGCCCACAAGGAGCGAGATGGCGGCGACCGCGGCGAGAAAGATGGTCAAGACCGAAAGGATGGTGCCGACGGTCTCTATCGCTTCCGCCTGCGTCTGGACGAAGAAATCATCTTTCTCCGGATCGGTAATATCGTGATTTTGGCGGAGCGTGCGTTTGATATCCTCCACCGTTTGGGGGACGTTGTCCTCATGGTCCGCTTCAACTGCAATGCGGTGGAAGTACTTGATGCCGAAGATGTATTGCTGGGCGGTGGTGTAGGGGAGGAATGCCGCTTCGTCGAAGTTCAGGAACGATATCTGGCCGGCCTTGCCGATGATGCCGATGATGCGGAAGCTTTTGCCTTTTATCTTTATCTTTTCGCCGAGCGCGGGCAGGTTGCCGAAAAGCTCCTCTTTCACTTTGGAACCGATGACGACGACGTCTGCGTAGCCGCGCACTTCGTCCGGCGTGAAGATACGGCCCTCTGCGGGATACACGTCATAGACGTCCGAGAAGTATTCCGTGACGCCCAAGATGGTCGGGCGGTAGGTTTCGTTCTGATATGACGCAGTTTGGCTGCCGAAAACGACGGGCATGATCTGCGCGGCGTGGGGGATGTTGGCGCGATTCCGAAGCGAATCGATATCCCGTTCCTTGAGCGAATCCGTGAACGTTGCCATGAACCCGCTCGGACCGCTCGGTTCCCGGCCGGGGATGATGGCGATGAGCTTGGAGCCGATGGACTGTATCTGGCCCAAGATAAGCCC
>CAZMPQ010000015.1:0-14901 GCA_964568535.1 uncultured Candidatus Saccharibacteria bacterium | reverse complement strand
TCGGCGGTGTAGGTTTCGTGGGTGATGAGGACGATGGTGTGGCCCTCCTTTTCGTTCAGGCGCTGGAGCGTTTGCATGACGAGCAGGCCGGATTTGGAGTCCAAATTTCCCGTCGGTTCGTCGGCGAAGATGACCTGCGGATGCGTGACGAGCGAGCGGGCGATGGCGGCGCGCTGTTTTTCGCCGCCCGAAAGCTGGGAGGGGTGGTGGTTCACGCGGTGCTCAAGGCCGACGGCGGCGATGGACTCCTTCGCGCGTTTTTCCCATTGCGATTCCGGCACGTCGGAGTAGAGGAGGGGGAGCTTCACGTTCTCCAAGACCGAGGTGCGAGAGAGCAGGTTGAACGACTGGAACACGAAGCCCATCTTCTTGTTCCTGATGTGCGCGCGTTCGTCGTCGGTGTATTCCATCACCTCCTTGCCGTCGAAGAAGTACGAGCCGCTCGTGTAGCGGTCCAAAAATCCGAGGATATGGAGCAGGGTGGACTTGCCGGAGCCCGACGGGCCCATGATGGCGATAAATTCACCTTTGTGGACGGTGAGCGATATATCCTGCAACGCGACGGCCTCCACGCCTTCGCTTGCGTAGACCCGGCCGAGCGAACGTGCCTCAATGACGGCCGACATGGGTTTTGTTGCTTGGTTACTGCCGCGGCGGCTCGCGGAGCGTATCGGTTTCGGCGATACCGGAGAGCACTTCTATCATGCCGTCGGTGCCGCGGATGCCGGTGCGCACCTCGCGCTCCTCCGTGGAATCCTTGCCGAGATGCAGGAGCACGAACTTCTTGCCGTCGCGATAGATGATGAGCTGCTGGGGGATGATGAGCGCGCCATCCTTGCGTTCGGCGATAACCGTGATGTTCGCTGTGAGGCCCGGTTTGATTGCTGAGTTGGGTTCGGTGAGCGTAAACGTCGTGCGGTAGGTCGGTACGCCCTCAACGACGGTCTCTGCCGGGTCAACGGCGGCAACCTGGCCGGCGAAGACCACGTCGTCGCCATAGGCATCTAACGTGATGTTTGCCGGATCGCCGACATTTATCTTCGCCATATCAACTTCGGGAACGTTCGCCTCTATCTCGAGCTGGCCCGTGGAGATGACGGCGACGAGCGGTGTGTTCGGCTGGGCGATCTCGCCGATCTCCGCGTCCTGCTTTGTGACGACGCCGGCAATGGGGGACCGGATGGCTGTTTTCGCGAGCTGAGCGCGCGCGACATCAACGTTCGCGCTTGCCTGGAGCACCTGCGCCTCCTGCGCAGTAATGGTCTCAGGAGCCGAGCCGGCGAGCTTCAGCGCAAGTTCATCCTGTATCTTCAATACGGTTACCTTTTGCGAGGCGATGGTTTGCGCTTGAGTGCTGACGTTCGAAAGCGCGGTCGCGACGCTCGTTCGCGCTGTGGTGATGCTTGATTTGTACGTATTCGCCGTTGTTGCAGACAAGCTTGCGCTTGCGAGCACGGCATCCATCGCCTTGTTCAGGAATTCGCGGATGAGGAGGAGGTGAGCGGTGGCCTTTGCGATGTCTTGATCGATGAGCGTGCGGTCCGTCGGGCGCGAGACGAGCGTGTCCAGTTCGGATTTCCACGTGCGGAGCTCTCCGGAGGCCTGCTGGCGCTTGAACTCTGCGTCTATCTCTTTTTGTGTATCAAAGACCGTGAACGTCAGCTGGGGGTTCGTTTCCTCATCGTTCGTGAAGAGATCATCGGTGTCTTTCCGTACGGCGTCATCGGCTTTCACGTACGCGTCGTTCAGGATGTCAAAGACGCTCTGATACTCGTTCGCGAGGTCCTGTTCCGCTTTCTTGAGCTCGGTCTGTTTCACCTGGATGTCCTCGGGCCGCGAGCCGCGCTTCAGCTCCGCCAGTTTGGCTTCCTGCACGGCAAGGTTGGCGTTCGCTTCCGCGAGCTGGGCGCGAAGTTCCGTGTTGCTCAATTCCGCAAGGATGTCGCCGGGTACAACTTGGTCGCCAACTTTGACCGGCACGCGGCTTATCGTGCCTGCTTTCTCAAAGGCGAGCCGGATATCCGTTACGGGCTTCGTTTTGCCGGTCACGGTGACTTCCTGCGTGATGGTGCCGCGTTCTACGGCATAGGTTTTCGGCGGTTCGCCGTTCCCGGAGGAGACGACCATGCCGATAAGAGCGACGATGATGACCGCTCCGATGATGCTGAGGAACGGCCGGTGCTTAATAAAATGGGTGATATGTTTCATGTGTGTGTGGCGTTGCCAAGCATATTATCTGCCTTTTTTGCCCCGACTGCAACTTCACCTTCAGTAAAGCGCTTCCAAAAGGTAGGGTCCGTACGAGCCGGTCACGGTGCCGTTGTGTTGGGCCTCTAAACGATAGTAATGCGGCTCGGTAAGGGAGTCGTCGGAGATGCGGATGACATAGGGCCCTGTTGGGTCGGGGCTTGTTTGGTCAAGAAGGACGTCCCAGGGGCCGGACGAGGTGTCGCCGCGGTAGACGATGATGCGGCTTGTGGTGGACGGCAAGTTTTGCCAGCCGATCTCCAGGTATTGGCTAGAATGTTGGACCCAGAACTCGCCGGCTGGGGGATTATCGTAGCCGGAGACGGTGCTTTGCGGCGTGTAGTAGGTGCGTTGTTCGGGTCCCGGCGTCGTGCTCGTGCCGGAGCCGGGGTTGCTGGATGTCGTGGTGGAGGTCGGCGAAGAGGTCGGCGTCGTCACGGGCGTGGAGGTCGGTGTGGATGTGGGCGTCGGAGGCGCTGTTGGCGGAGGCGCCGGCGGTGGATTTGTCTGTGGCGGCGGGTCGCTCACCGTCGCAGTTGTTGATGTTGCAACGCCGAAGCTCGGCGGAATGTCCGTGCTCGCCGGTGCGGCCGATGAACGCCAAGTGACATTTCCGGCTTCGGTGACGGTTTCGGTGAAATACGCGAACTCGCACTTCGCCTCGGAGAGCTTCAGCGCGATCTCCACCATGCCTTCGCTCGTGCCATAGACGTTGATGATCTTCCACAGCATCCATTCCTCAATGGCGCACGCGCCGGAGCGGAACACTTTAATGTGCGCGATGTCACCGGTCAGATGCTTCCACGTAATGGTCAGCGTCGGTTTCTGCGCGGTTCCCGTGCGATAGATGTGTATCTCCGGTGCGGGTTGGGGGATGATGTTCGTTTCGCCTCCTGCAGGCGCGTTATTTCCCGGCGATGTCCACAACTGCGTATCCTCGTTGATGAAAAAAACCGCTGCGACCATGAGGGCGACGGTCGCCGCGAGCAGAAAGACGAACCCGATGATGAGATAAAAATGCCGGGGCATGGCAGGTTCCCTGAACGGTCCGCTCTCAGTATATCACGCTGCTATCGTTCTGTGCCGAGGAGTTTTTTGCGCAGCGCGCGCATTGCGCGCGGGTCAAGGCGGGCGCGGAGCGCTTTGATCGTGAGCGTTGAGTGCCGGAAATCCTCGCGGCTTGCGATGCGCAGGAATTCACGGAACGATACGGCGCGTATGGTCATGCGTTCGCCGGCGTCGGGGTTCGGTTTGCCAACGCGGACGCAGTTTTGCGCAATGAACACGTGGAGGCGCGAGATAATGCGGAACGACGGCTGGGCGATGAACCATCGCCGCAGGGAACCCGAGCGGTATCCCGTTTCCTCTCGGAGCTCGCGTACTGCGCCTTGGCGCGGCGATTCTCCCGCGTCAACGATGCCGCCGGGAAAGCATGAGAACCATTGCGTCCCGGGCTGCTTTTGGCGAAGCATCAGGATGCGGCCGTTTGGCGTGACGGGAATGATGATGGTGGCGTCCGGACGGGACGCGTGCTCAAAAATAGCCGTGCTTCCGTCAAAGAGTTTTTGCCGCCACTGGTAGATGGAGAAGAACTTGCCGCGGAAGACCCGGCGAGCGTGCTTCGGCGTTCCTCGCTTAGTCATGGAGCAGTCCTTCGCGATGAGACGCGGCGAGCGTGATGAGGATGCCTGAGAGCGCAATCGTACCGTGGAGGAGCGTGTCTTCCAACCCGAACGCCTCAAGAACGGGCATGCCGAAGTTCGGGAAGAGCCAGCCGAAGATGGTGACGAACGTGAAAAACGAGCTCGTCGTGATGGCGAACGGTTTCCACCAGCGCGCGTCGTTCCATCCCCAGCGGAGCACGGCGAGGCCGATGAGCACGTGGAACGCCTTATGCATCGTTTCTGGCCGGAAGCCGAATTCCTGATAGTCCAGTACGAGCGGTACGAGAACGAGCGTGAAGTACCCGCCGATCATGCGCGTGTACCATTTGTATGCCGGGTGTGTCGCGGTCGTCATGCGGATTCAGCCGGGGATATCCAAGATGGTCTTTTGCGCGAAGTTCACGATCCATCCGCCGATGCTTTTTCCGAGGAGTGTTTCATTCGATTCCGCTGCCGCGGGAGCTTTGCCGTATTCGCCGAAAACGAGCTGGGCCTGTTCTTGGTTCGCGGGGAGGAGGAATCCGATCAGGACCTTGCGCGAGGAGAACGGCAGTGCGCCGTAGGAGTCGCGCGGCGGGACGACCTGGGCATGAACGCTTTCCAAAGCATCACCATGTTCGGGGTTCCAGAAGAGCTGGAGGAACCGTCCGTTCACGTAGGCATTGGAGCGATTGTCTATGCGGAGCACGACATAGGCGATACCGGGCGTATCGTTGGGCAGCGAGAGTTTTTTCGCATCGATGCAGGAGCCAAGTTTGCGGGAATCGTCGGGGTCAGGGAGGTAGAGATACGAACTTGCGCCGCAGGCAGGAACGGCCACGCCGCCGGAGAGCCTGCCGACGCTTTCCACGGTGAAGGTGACGTTCGGGAGCGATTTGAACGTGAACTCCCGCGAGCCGGCAACGGTTGTCATGGTTTTGCCGAGGACGGTCCGTGGCGGTTCGTTGAAGGACGAGGTACTTTGCGTCGGGCCCTCGGTGCCGTTTTCCGCGGGACGCTCAACAACCTGTACTGCGAGCGGGCCGAGCGAGCGCGCGTAACGTACGCCGAGCCAGAAACCAACGAACGGCAGAAGAACGAAAAGCGCCGCTGCGATGAGTCGGGAATACCAGGTGACCTCGCGCCACTTGATGCGTTTCATATGTCGTATTTTATCACATTGTGCGGTGTTGAGGTTCTTCGGTATAGTAGGAGCGATGCAGCTTATCGAACATCTCCGTCATGGTACGTCGGGTGGAGTACGCGTGCTCATCGCCGGTTTTGGCGCTGAGGGGCAAAGCGCCGCGCGGTTCCTTGCCTCGCACGGCTGCCGTGTTGCGGTGTATGACCAGAAGCCGGAGGACGCGTTCTCGGCCGAAGTGATGGAGGAATTTGGGGCGCACGGCGTGGAGTTCCTGTTGGGCGGCGCAGTGATTCCCAACGGGGATTATGATGCGGTGATCCGCTCGCCCGGCATTCCGCCGGAAAAGATACTCGTCCACACAACGTCCGGCGCGCCGGTTCCTGTGACGTCGCCGACGAATATTTTTCTTGCGTTATGCCCCGGGCGCGTCATCGGCGTGACCGGCACGAAAGGAAAGGGAACGACCGCATCCCTCATATACGAGATGCTTCGGGCGGCGCAGCAGGACGCCGTGCTTGGCGGGAACATCGGCACGCCGATGTTGGACCTTCTGCCGAACGTTCGGCAGGGGACAACGGTCGTCGTGGAACTTTCAAGCTTCCAACTCATAGATGCGGAGCGGAGCCCGCATATCGCGGTCGTACTGATGGTGACGGAGGACCATTTGGATTTCCATCCGACCGTGGAGGCGTACGTGCAGGCGAAGATGCCTATCGCGGCATTGCAGAGCGCGGATGATGCGGTCGTGTATAACGGCGATTATCCCGCGAGCGTGCGCATCGGCGCGGCGGGGAAAGGTGCAAAGTACGAGGTGAGCGCGAAGCGCGCAGTTGCGGCCGGTTGTTCCGTGGACGGAACGGACATCATCATCGCGGGGTCATCGGGCAAGCGGACGGTTGCGGCGGTTTCGGATATCGCGCTTCCCGGCAAGCACAATTGGGAGAACGCCTGTGCTGCGGCAATGGCGGCGTCATTGGCTGGCGTGCCGGACGAAGCCATCCGGCAGGGAATGCGCACGTTCAGGGGATTGGAACACCGTCTTGAGCTCGTACGCGAAGTGAGCGGCGTGAAGTACTATAATGATTCGTTCGCAACGAATCCGTCATCAACCATCGCGGCCATTCACGCGTTCGACGCGCCGGAGGTGCTCATCCTTGGCGGGTCGCCGAAGGGGAGTGATTTTACGGAACTGGCAAAAGTCATTGCTGAACGGAAGAATATCCGGAGCATCATCGGCATCGGCGACGAGTGGACGAGAGTAAAGGAGGCGCTCACGAAAGCCGGCGTCACCGGGCCGTTCATTGAAGGGAAGCGATTGATGAAAGATATTGTGTATACCGCAGCTGGCGTTGCGCAACCTGGCGATGTTGTTCTGCTTTCTCCGGCGTGCGCAAGTTTCGGGTTGTTCACGGACTATAAAGATAGGGGAGCGCAGTTCAAGCGGGCTGTTCAGCAGCTTTAAGCACAAAAGCCACTCTCCATAAAGGATGAGTGGCTTTGTGAATTGCTCCGACGACGTTGTGTCGGAGCGGGCTACCGCAGGGTGCGGAAGATAGTTGCGGATTGCTCCACATCTATCGTTCCGAGTACCGCGGTGGCGCGATCAAGGAACGTGAGCAGGAAGGTTTCAAGCCCGTGCAACACGCTGGGCATGAATATCCCGAGCACGATAATGATCGCAGCGAATCCGATGGCTGCGCCCATCTTGTTGTTGCAAGAGAGTTGTGGGTGCAGACGGTCGACCGCCGCCGATCACTATTCGTGACCTTCCCTCCTGCGCGAGAGCTCCGAGACTTCCTCGGGTAATTTGAAAGAGCTTACCAAAAAGTAAGTGAGGAATCAGGGCTCTCGTGCAGGAGAGAAGCGTTCTCAAGGTGCGCTTCTATTATATACTATTATTTGATTTATGTCAAATTGTCCGGCACAGCAAAAAACGGCGCGGGGCCGTTCTATGTTCGCGCGGAGGTGCGAAGAGCTATGCGAAGTGTTTTCGCAATATCGCGCCGTAGATATCTTCGCGGCTCACGATGCCGACGAGTTTTCCGTCTTCCACGACCGGCATGCGATGGACGTGATGCGCAAGCATCATGCCACCGGCCTTCAAGACGGGTGTGTCGGGCGCAAGCGTGAGGACGCGTTTCGTCATGTAGCGGGAGACCGGATGTTTCCGCATCTCGCTCACATTTGTCTCGCGCGCTTCTTGATCCTGGAATCCTTCGTCGAACGAAACAGCGAACTCCGCTTCATTGGGATACAGTGCTTTGAACAGGTCTTTCTCGGAAATGAGGCCGACCAGCGTTCCGCTCGCATCGGTGACCGGCAGGCCGCTCACGTTGTGTTCCACCATGAGCCGCCCGGCCTCTTCATAGGCCGTTTCCGGACGGACGCTCACTACTCGAGATTGCATGACATCCTTGACGCGCATGGGGGTTCCAAAATCCTTCGCTTCCATATATACTCCTCTCTGTATGGACGAGCAAGAGGTCATTGAGGGGCTGGAGAACGAGGGGTTCACGAAGGTCTACGCCCATGAGGATGCGGCGGATGTGACCTATAGCGACCATGCGCATGAAAGGAAATCGGCGCATGTCATCATTCGCGGGTCCATGCGACTTACCGTTCAGGGGAAAACGGTGGAGCTTGCGACCGGCGACCGTTTTGATGTTCCCGCTGGCGCGACGCACAGTACCGTCATCGGTCCCGAAGGATGCCGATTTGTATTTGGCGAGTAACTATGGCCGAGGGAACTGAAGCGCAGGAGAATCCGTGGGAGCATCTGCTCCAAGGCAACGAGTGGGAACTCCCGCCGGACATGGCCGTGGTGCATCCCGCTGCTGATGAGGTTCGTAGACGTTTCGAGCGGGCTGGTTGGCCGGATGAGGAATTGATGATGGTAGATGTCGCTATTGACGAGGCCATCTCCAATGCCATCGTCCATGGGATCCTGGGCATTACGCAGGTTCCCGAAGGCATGAGCACTGCTGAGGCGGTGCAACAGCGGCTTGTGCAAGGAGTGCCGGACAGAACTATTCGGGTTTCGCTGTCGGTTTCGCCGCAAGAAGGTCGCGTACGCATCCTGGATGGCGGGAACGGATTCGATACGTCGCGGATCCCCGACCCGACAGCGCCTGAGAATCTGACGAAGAACGTGGGAAGGGGCGTGCTGTTCATGCGGGCCGGTTTTGACACGGTGGAATATAATGAAAAAGGCAATGAGGTTACGCTTATCAAAAAACGAAAACCGCCCGCGACCGTCCCGCCCACGGCGGACGGGGCCTGATAATCCAGACCCGCCGCCGCGGAGCGCTATCCGCCCGGGCGTCGCGGTGTGGGTGATTGAAAAAGAAAATTACGGAACGACGAACTACACGCAAGGGTTCGTGAAGGATATTTTAAGTTCCGTGCCGAAACATCCGCGCGGTATTAAGGTTCGGCTTACGGATGGGACCATCGGGAGAGTGCAGTGGATTATGAATGATGAAACATGAAGCCTGAAACATGAAAGACGATAAACAAGTTGAAATGAACGACGCCGAGCTACGGAAGAAGCTCGCACCTGAAGAGTATCGCGTGCTTCGCGAGAAGGGAACAGAGGCGCCATTCTCAGGGAAGTATCACGATTCGCATGAGCAGGGGATGTATCGCTGCCGCGCATGTGGGCAGGAGCTTTTTTCGTCCGATGCGAAGTTTGACTCCGGCACTGGCTGGCCGAGTTTCACGGAGCCAGCGAATCTTGAACGCGTTGAACTGCGTCCAGATACGAGCCATGGCATGAACCGCACCGAGGTTGTTTGCAAACGGTGCGGTTCGCACCTCGGACACGTGTTTGACGACGGCCCGCAGGAGAAAGGCGGAAAAAGATATTGCATCAATTCCGTTTGCTTGGAGCTTGCGAAGCGTGAGGGCGCGAACGATATAGCGTGAAAGATTCCCATCGGTTGGCCGTAGTATATAGAGAGTCCTCTCGTTATGAACTCTCTTCCCGATGAAGAACTGGCGCGTTCGGTGCAGCGGGGCGACGCAGATGCGTTCGGCGTGCTTGTGGAACGTTACGAGCCGAAGCTCGTGCGGTATGCCCGGCGGTTCTTGTTCGGGCAGCACGATGCAGAGGATATGGTGCAAGACGCGTTCCTCAAGGCCTATATGAACATTCAGAGCTTTGACGTGGGGCGGAAGTTCTCGTCGTGGCTTTATCGCATCGCGCATAATGAGTTCATTACTGCGCTTCGCAAGCGTACGCGGCAGCCGGTTTTTTCGTTCGATCCAGATACCATTTTCCCACATCCGCTCTCTCGCGAGACCGCGGACCGGGATGCGAACGAAGCGGAACTGCGTGGACTGATGGACACGGGGCTTGGCGACCTGCCGCCGAAATATCGAGAGCCGCTCGTATTGTACTATTTTGAAGAGAAGGATTATCGCGAGATATCGGATATTCTGCAGATACCGGTCGCGACGGTCGGTGTGCGACTGAATCGCGCTCGCACGATGCTCAAAGGCCGCCTGCATGAACGAGGATACGTCCATGACTGAACATCAATCACATCAAGAACAACCGCCGGGGTCTCCGCAAGATATGCGCGAAAAGGTGCTCGCGGCGATCAAGCGCGGCGATGTGACCATGCGTCCGAAGTGGTACTTCGCGTTGCGCGCTGCGCTTCTGCTGATGGGCGCGGTCTTTGCGTTCCTCGCGTTGCTCTATATCGTGAGCTTCGTGCTCTTTGTGCTGTGGCGGACGGGGGCGTGGTTCGTGCCCGCATTCGGGATGCGCGGCATCTTCGCATTCCTCCTTGGTATCCCATGGATGCTCGTGTTCGTCGCGCTCGTACTTGTCGTTGTGGTGGAGCTTCTCGTAAAACACTATGCGTTTGCGCATCGGAAGCCGTTGCTGTATTCGGTGCTCGGCGTGACGGGGCTTGCGCTCGTTGGCGGATTCTTGGTTGCAAGGACGGCCGTGCATCCCTGGCTTTTCCGCGCGGCGATGGAGCGTCGCGTGCCCGTTGCAGGAGAGTTCTATGAACGTTTTGCGATGCCGCGTATGGAGCTTGTGCATCGGGGAGCTATCCTGAGCGTCGCAACGAGCGGGTTTGTGCTTGCTCCATATCGCAGCGACCCATTTATGGTATATCTCACGGCGACAACCAGTTTGCCGTACGGATTCGATTTTGCCGAGGGCGATACGGTCGTCGTGTTCGGCGAGCGGGACGGCGAACTCGTGCATGCGTTCGGCGTTCGCGAGATTGACGCGGATGTGATGGATATGTTCGAGCGTCAGGGATCTTGGAAGCGCGTTCGCGGTTTTCGTTTGTTGCCAGCCGTTGAGGCGAATAATTGAAAGAACGACTGCGTCTTCGCGTAGTATCGTTTGGGACCTGGCGCGTCCATGCGTTCCTTGCCTTTGAGGTCCATTGACCGGGAGCGTATGCATATACCACGAGAGGATGCTCCGGCCGCGCTGGTCCTGTTCGCCCCGCCTTCCGGCGGGGCGTGCGTTTTATGAAAGAACTTCAATCATCCAGCGTAGTACTCTATGAACGTCTCAACGTTCGCCTCTCGCGGTGGAAAGGTCGCATACCATCACCATCAACAACATGAAAACAAAATATCTTGCCTATGCCGTTCTCCCGGCGCTTGCGCTCGGGTTTGTTGGGACGAGCATCGCTTCCGCGCACGGCTGGCTCATGCGAGAGGCGACTCCCGATGAGATCGCCGCGCGACATACACAACTCTTTACGGAACAGGCCACCATGCTCGGCATCGGCGTGGACGAAGTGAAGAACGCCTGGGCGCAGGGTAAGGGGCTTCGTGAGCTGGCGAACGAGAAGGGCATCACGGACGATGAGCTCAAGGCAAAACTTCAGGAGCTCCATACGCAGCGCATGAAGACGAACTTGCAGACGCTTGTGGATAAGGGCGTCATCACTCAGGCGCAGGCGGACGCTCGCCTCCAGACGATGCAGAACCGTTTCGCGAACGGAGCCGGAAAAGGTTTCGGGCGCGGCTTCGGACGGCACTTCGATTTCTAAGCCACCTGATCAGGGGAAAGGTCGCCTACATCCACCATCCATATTATTTCTCAGCCCCGGCCGCGCATAACGCGCGGCCGGGGCGTTCGTACGCATACGAGCCGGCAACTCTACGCTTTGCGCGGTGTGTAGAAGACGAGCTTGTATCCGTCGGGGTCTTTCACGGCGAATTCTCTTTTCCCCCAGGGCCAGTCGCGGGGCGGGTGTTTCACGGTGACGCCGTTCTGCACGACCGTTCGGTAGTGGGCGTCCACGTCGTCAACCTCCACATAGGTATAGACGCCGAGCCCTTTCGGTTCCAGAAATGCTTCGTTCTTGATGATGGCGCTATTCGTGTCTATGAAGGCAAGCGTGAAGTCGCCCAGTTTTATTCGTACGCCGTCGGCCGAAACGTTCACCGGAAGCCCGCATCGTTCGTAGAACTTTGCGGTCTCTCCAAGATTGCTTGCGTAGAGCAGATTTGAGTGGAAACGTTTGATCATAGGTCCATCGTATTCTTGTCGCGCGCCGGAATCAAGACGTTTATAGCTGCACGCCGAAAAATCCCATGAACTTCGCGGGGTCGATGGAAATACCGTTGAGGCGAACGCTTACATGCAGGTGCGGCGCTTCGGCGTAACCCGTCTGGCCCGAAAGGCCGAGGATATCGCCGGGCCGTACGAGTTGGCCTTCGTTCACGCGGATTTGGGAGAGATGCATGTACATCGTTTGGAGGCCGAGGCCGTGGTCTACGACGATGGTCTTACCGTACGTGCGGAACGTGCGCGCGAGACGCACGACGCCGCGATTCATCGCGCGCACGCGCGTGCCTTCTTCGGCGCGGAAGTCGGTGCCTTTGTGCGTGATGATGGAACCGACGGTGTCTCGGTTGTAGCCATAGACATCCGTGACGACGAGTTCGGTGCGGAGCGGGGGCTTGAATGCTTCGGACCACAGCACGCGCGGGTTCGTCCATAGTCCGTTCAGGACTGCATTTTCGGATGCGAGCGATGATACGACTTGCTGCGCGGCTTCCGGCGTATTTCCGCCAAGCTTTTCCGGAATGCCGAGCGGCGCCTCGTACCGCTCGCGTGCGAGGACGGTTATGTTTTTCTCAAATACTTCGCCGTTCGGGAATACGAGTCGCAGGGGATAGACGCCCGGTTTTTTATTGATATCAATGCCGATGAAGATGCGCCGCGCGCCGTTGTAGGGGATGGTGCGGAGCGGCGCGCCATCGAAGCTTGCTGCTGCGAGCGGTCCTGGTTGTGCGATGGATATCATGACCGGTTCGCCCTGGAGCGGGGTCTCCGGTGTTACGACGACCTCTGGTGCGGTTCGGCCCAGCTCACCGCTCATGGCCGCATGCGAAATACCGAGCGGAATGAGCACGAGAGAACAAGCGATACCATAGCTTATCCTGCGCATGGGATCATTCTGTGGCGAGCGTGATGCTGCCGCACATCACTTGTGAGCGGTCTACGATGTCGAACACCGTGTCGATGACCGGTTCTACGGCCCGCAGGCGTCGGCCGTCCTTGAGCGTCAAGTATACGTCGAGGCCATGCGTCTGCATGACGCCGGACACGTTGCATTGTTGTATGAGGACGACGGCTTGGGGCCAGGAGATAAAGACACTTCCCGGCCGTGGCGCGAGCAGGAGTTCCTCATCTCCTGCGATGCGCAGCGTACGCACCAGCACCGTTCCGCTCCGCTCGATACCTTCCACGAGCGCTCGTTTTCCGCCGAATGCGATATCCGGCGATGCACTCATTGCAATGCATGGTGCGGAGCCGTTCGTCGCTGTGCATGCGCTCAGGGGGTCGAAGACGAGCTCGGTCATGAGCGCCGGCTGACCAGGCGCTTCGGAGATGAGATAGGGGACATTTGGTTTGAGGCCTGGATTGTTGAATACGACTACGCCGGTACGCGCGAAATTCGTCGGTTCGTTCTCTGTTCCGCACGGACCATCCGGCGCGGGGGATGCAGGATTTCCGTGGCGCACCCATGTTCCATCTACGCAGTTCCAACTGTCTTCAGGGCCACCGACACCGAATCGCAATCCGGCGACGAGCAGTCCCAGCACGCAGAGCGTGGCGACGATCGTTGCGCCCCATCCCCACCGTTGTCGTATCAGGTGCCCCAGCATATATCTAGTATGACACATTTGTGCGAGCGTTCTTACATCGGCAATCTGGTATAATGGTTCCATGCTTTCGGTACAGGGAATCACGAAGCGTTTTGGGCGGAAGACGGCGGTGAACAATGTGAGCTTCGCCGTGAAGCCGGGCGAAATATTCGCGCTCATTGGACCGAACGGTTCGGGGAAGACGACCATCGTGAAGCTCACCGCGGGCCTTTTGCGTCCGACGGAAGGAGATATAAGCGTGTTCGGGGCGAGCGTGACGCGCGAGCCCGTAGCGACAAAGTCCGTTGTGGGATATATCCCTGATGAACCGGCCGTGTGGCCGGCGATGACGGGCGGTGAGTTCCTGCACTTTACTGGAGCCCTCTATGGCGTTCCGGAGAAAGAGCGCGCCGCGCGGGTGAAAAAGTTGCTCGCAACGTTCCGTCTTGCGGGTTTAGAGCGGGAATATTTTGAGGATTACTCGCGTGGCAACAAGCAGAAGTTTGCTATTCTTGCGGCGCTCCTGCATAAGCCGAAACTATTGCTCATCGACGAACCGATTGTCGGATTAGACCCGACGAGCGCGGAGCTCGCGAAACAGGAGTTCGTTGCGTTCGCAAAGCGCGGCGGTGCAGTCCTCATCGTGACGCACACGCTTCCGGTTGCGGAGGAGATCGCGACGCGCATCGGCATATTGAAGGACGGCGCGCTGGTCGCGCAAGGCACGATGAACGAATTGCGCCGCAAGGCGCGGCTTACTCCTCGGGCGACGCTTGAGGACATTTACCGGAAACTCGCGGCACGATGATGTTCGGCGCCATTCTTCGCTATCAAGCGTTCCGTATCGGCCGGTACTTCGCGCGCCATACGGTCGCGCGGCTCATTACCGCCGGGCTGTTCCTGCTCGTTTTCGTTGGCGTGGGATATGCCGTGTACCGGTTCTTCCTGAATGGGTTCATCTTCATGTCGCTCGACACCTATCTTCGCGACGCGCTCTTTTTGTACGCGGCCGAGCTTTTCTTGCTTATCGTTGCAGTATTGGTCTTCGTGAGCAGCCTCATCACGACCCTACTTGGTCTTGTTCGCGCCGAGCGTGACCAGTGGATCGCCGCATCCCCGCGATTTTCGGCAATACCGCTTTCGGTGACCGCGCACGCGTTCGCTGCATCCGCGTGGCCGTTCTTCATCATCGCACTTCCGGCGCTCCTCGCCGTGCGCGATGCGTTCGGTATCGCCCCGATGGGAATGGCGCTCGCCATTGCCGCTATCGTGCTGCTCATCGCGCTCGCCGCATGCATGGCGGCGCTTGCGCTCATGGCACTTGGTTTTTTCCTCTGGTTCCTTACCTGGCTTTTGCGTGCGCCATTTCTGCGGCCAGCATGGATCGTCGGTGTTGGTTCGCTCGCGCTCATTGTCGCCGGTGCTTGGGTTTCGGTGCGGCTTTCATCGGTGGACGTCGTTCAAATATTCCGCGCCCGTGAGCCGAATGCCGCGTACGCCGGCACAGAAGCCATCACGGCCATGTTCGGCGTGTTCCCGTCGCATCTTGTTGCGAACGTTCTTGTTGCCTACGATGCCGGGGAGCCAGGCCGCGCGGCGCTCCCGTTCCTGCGGCTCTTGTGGTCCGCGCTTTCCGCCGGACTATTGCTCTTCGTCCTTTCGGGATGGTATCTGCCGGTGTGGCAGCGATTGCAGGAGGGACGGTTCCATGCGGAACCGGCGCTGCCCGCTCGT
>CAZMPQ010000014.1:16301-21581 GCA_964568535.1 uncultured Candidatus Saccharibacteria bacterium | reverse complement strand
TAGATGATCCCAATGCCAATGTGACACTAGGATAGCGGTGGGTTGTTTAAGGTTAAATTTCCACGATTGTAACCGTATGTCAGGTGTGGCTTCTACCATGAAGTTCCTGCCATTGTCCGTCTCAAGATAGAGCGAGGTCCTGAAGCGGAAATCCTTAGAATCCCATTTCACCTCCTTGCTGATTTTATCGTCACCAAAGGGCGCTGGAATACCTTGCCAGCAACCAGTTCCTATAAAAGTTAACCTGATCATAGCTATATATTAAAGGGTTCTCTATGATTTTGACTAGTTTCGTGACGTGTGTCCAGGGGGGTAGCTCAAAAAACACAACGCCCCACGGGGGCGGCTTGTCATTCCTCGGTGGTTTTGCTATAGTAGTCCGGCAAATATATGGAACTTGCAGTTGAGACACGGGACAAGTTTGGGCGGGAGATGAAGGCGCTTCGCGAGAAGGGCCTGGTTCCGGCCGAACTCTACGGGCACGGCTTGGAGAACGTCCACTTGGCGGTGGACGCGAAAGCGTTCATGAAGCTCTACCGCGAAGCGGGGGAGAATACCATCGTCACGCTCGCGTTCGGGAAAGAAAAGCGCCCCGTCCTTATTTATGATGTGCAGAAGAACTATCTGAGCGATACGGTTGACCATATCGATTTCTACCAGGTCCGGATGGATGAGAAGATAACAGCGAAAGTGCCGATAGAGTTCACCGGCGAGTCGCCTGCGGTGAAAGAGAAGGGCGGGCTGCTCAATACGTCTCTTGCGGAAATTGAAGTTGAAGCGCTTCCGGGCGACCTGCCGCATCGGCTTGTCGCAGACCTCTCGGTGCTCGTGGAGATCAATCAAAGCATCTATGTGAAAGATATCTCGGTGCCTAAGGGCGTGCAGGTCTTGGTTGACCCGGGGACGCCGGTTGCGACCATTACGGAGAAGATGAAGGAAGAGGAGCTTGCGCCGGCGCCGGTCGCGGACGTTTCGGAAGTGAAGGTGGAATCCGAGGAGAAGAAAGCGGAACGAGACGAGAAGAAAGCCGCTGCGGAAGCCGAAGAGGCCAAAAAATAGGCCTTTCGGGCTGTTTTGAGTTATTCACGCCGCGCAAGGTTGCGCGGCGTTCTTCGTTGTATAATGGAGGGGTGGGGGAATGCCCCTGATTTTTCATCGTGCATAAACGTTTAAAGCCCAATATCGTTGAAGACATCCAGTCGCGCGGGCGGAGCGTGTTTGCCGCGCCCATCCGGCGGGTGAACTTGAGCTACGTTCCCGTGCGGCGCGTGCCGCTTACCTCGGTCCTGCGGTCGCTCGCGGGCGCGATGGCGCTGTGGCTTTTGATCGGCGGTTCGGTCGTCGCTCCCACAACGCAGCTTCTCGCCGCGAACGCGACGACGCAAGAAGAGCGCGCCGCGCTTGAGGAACAACTTAAGGCGTTGGAGACGCAGATCGACGAATATGAGAGCCAGGTCGCGAGCTACCAGAAGCAGGGAACGACCCTGAAGGGCGAGATAACGCGCCTGAACAGCAAGATCGCGAAGCTGAATCTGCAGATCAAGGCCATCAATTTGCAGATATCGCAGCTCGACCAAAAGATAGCCGAAACGGAGGGGCAGATCACGACGACGGAGAACGAGATCGACCGCCACAAAACGGCGCTCGCGCGGCTCTTGAACGAGCTGTACCAGACCGACCAGGCGACCTTGCTGCACATCTTTTTGAAGAATCCGAAGCTTTCCGATTTCTTTTCGGACCTCAATAGCATCGCGCTCTTGCAAGGCGACCTGCGCATCGCCATTCGCGAGATATCGGACCTGCGCGACGAGCTTGAAGACCAGAAGGAGCAGTACGCCCTCGCGCGCGCGGATGCGGCGAGCGCGCGCGCGTATCAGGCGGCGCAGAAGTTGGAAACCGATGCCGTGAAGCGCCAGCAGGACGAGCTGTTGCAGATAACCAAAGGACAGGAGTCCAAGTACCAGCAGCTTGTGAAGGAGACGAAGCAGACCGCCGCGCAGATCCGGAGCCGCATCTTCACCCTCCTCGGCGGGGGAGAGCTTACCTTTGAACAGGCGCTTGATTACGCGAAGCTCGCCTCCGGCGCGACGGGTGTGCGCCCCGCGCTCATCCTTGCGGTCTTGGACCGCGAGTCCGCGCTCGGCAAGAACGTGGGGAGGTGCAGCTATACGACGGCGATGAGCCCGAAGAATCAGCCCATCTTTTTGGAGATCGTTCGCGAGCTTGGCATCAATCCCGATACGATGATGGTGTCCTGTCCGAACAAGGACGGCGTCTACGGCGGCGCGATGGGCCCGGCGCAGTTCATCCCGTCCACCTGGATGCTCTATCGCGAGAAGGTTGCGCAGATAACGGGACGGAACCCGGCGTCACCCTGGAACAATGCGGATGCGTTCGTTGCGACCGCGCTTTACATGGCGGATGCGGGCGCAGCGAATGCGACGTCAATTGCGCAGGAGCGGAAGGCCGCGGCGCGGTACTATGCCGGCGGGAACTGGTCGCGGTATCTGTGGACGTATGGCGAAGCAGTTGTTTCGCGCGCAGCGAGATTTGAGGAGGATATAAAAGCTATTACTGGCTAATACGCTCAAGCTTTTCCCTTGCGGGAACCGACGTCGCCTCGCGTTGAGCAGCGAGGCGCGCCTGCATCTCGGCTCGCAATTTTAAAAATACCAAGGTGTTGCTCGCCTCCGATAGCTTCCCGCAAGGAAAAAGCTTTCGCTTGTTATTCTTCACCACCTCTGGGGGGTGGATAGGAACTTAAGGTAGCTCCGGCGGCTCGCCGGAGCTTTTTATCTTTCAGGATTGCGCTTGCTGCCCAATCCCGTGTAAGATAGCCGCATGATCATCAAGAAAATATTACCGAACGGGTTGCGCGTTATTCTTGCTCCCCAGCCGGGGAGCGTATCGTCTGCAGTGTTGGTGCTTGTGGAGGCGGGGTCGGAGTACGAGACGAAGCGGACGAACGGCCTCTCGCACTTTTTGGAGCACATGATGTTCAAGGGGACGACGAACCGGCCGACGTCGCAGCTCATCTCGGGCGAGCTTGATGCGCTCGGCGCGGAATACAACGCGTTCACCGGCCAGGAATATACCGGCTACTGGGCGAAAGCGCAGAACGCGAAACTCCCGCAGATCATGGACATCGTCTTTGATATGTATCTGAACCCCATCTTTGACCCGAAGGAGATAGAGAAAGAACGTGGGGTCGTTATTGAGGAGATAAACCTCTACGAAGATACGCCGACGCGGAAAGTGCACGAGATATTCTCGGAGCTTTTGTACGGCGACCAGCCGGCGGGGTGGGACATCGCCGGAACGAAGCAGAACATCCGCACGCTCCAGCGCAAGGATTTCACGACGTACCGCAATGCGCGATACGTCGCGCCCGGCACGGCGGTCATCGTTGCCGGCGCATTCAACCCGAAGCGCGTTCTCCGGACCATCATGAAGCAATTCGGCGACCTGCCGAAGAAGCGTGCATCGGCGAAACCGAAAGCGGTGGAGCGCCAGAAGCGCCCGGCGGTGCGCGTGAAGTTCAAGGAATCCGACCAGACGCATCTCGTGCTCGGTACGCGCGCGTTCAGCATGTTCGACAAACGGCGGTATGCGCTGCAGGTCCTGGCGGACGTTGCGGGCGGCGGCATGAGCTCGCGCCTTTTCCATCGGGTGCGCGAGGAGCTCGGCGCAGCGTACTATGTCCGCGCGGCGGCGGACCTTTCGCTTGACCGCGGTTTCTTCGCCGTATCGGCCGGCTCGGACAACAAGCGCGCGCCCATCGTGGTAAAGGCAGTATTGGAAGAGCTGGCCCGGCTGCGCCGCGAGCTCGTGCCTGCGGCGGAGCTGCAGAAGTCCAAAGACCATCTCGTGGGCGGCATCATGCTCGGTTTAGAGACCTCGGACGAGCTTGCCGGCTACTACGGCAGCCAGGAGATCACGGCGAAGAAGCTCCTCTCGCCCGAAGAGCTCTCCCGGCGCGTCCAGGCCGTCACAGCCGAGCAGATCCGGGCCGTCGCGCGGGCCATTTTTACCGACCGTTCGTTGAATTTGGCGCTCATCGGGCCCTGGAAGCAGGCTGCTCCATTCCGGAAGATCTTAAAATTCTAGTCCGCCAAAGGTGGTGGCTCCCGGCCGTCCCGCGACCGCGGGACGGCCGGAAATGTATTGCGCCCCGCATTCTCGCGGTGTAAGCTGAAGGCATTATGGCCGAACAGCGGGTCTATGACATTTCATGGGGGAGTCTCTGGCGAGTGCTCTTTTTCATCGTGCTCGTCGCCATCATGTTCCTCGGCAGAGGGATATTGCTTGGTCTTTTCCTCGCTATCGTCATCTCGTCGGGGTTGGAATTCCTCGTGAACTTTTTTGAGCGGCGCGGCCTGCCGCGGACCTTGGGCGTCATCGTGATCTTCTTGTCGTTCGCGGTGCTCGTCATCATGACGGTCTACGCCATCGTGCCGCTCGTCATCGTTGACCTCAATAGCATCTTCCTCAAATTGAGCAAGTACGGCGGCGATACGTTCATTCTGCCCTTCGTGAGCTTCCGCACCGTGCAGTCGCTGGCGGATTTCGTGAACACGCTCTCCACGCAGTTCCTCTCCGGCGGAACGCCCATCGGCGCGTTCTCCGGCATCGTCGGCGGGTTCGCGCTCGGCGTTTCCATCATCGTGAGCTCGTTCTATCTGTCGCTCACGCGGAACGGCGTTGAACGGTTCCTGCTCGCCGTGATTCCCGCGGATTACGAAGCAGACGCGCTCGCGATCTACCAGCGCGCCATTGTGCGCATCGGGCATTGGTTCCGCGGCCAGCTTTTGCTTTCGGTCATCATGGGCGGATTGGTCTTTGCGACGCTTCTCGTGCTTGATGTGAAATATGCTTTCTTGCTTGCGCTCATTACTGCCATCTTGGAACTTGTGCCCTACATCGGCCCCATCATCGCCGGGTCGCTCGCCGTCATCGCGGCGCTCGTTACGACGCCGGGCGAGTTCCACCTTGCGCTCTATACGCTCATCGCGTTCATCGTTATCCACCAGATAGAAAGCCATATTCTTGTGCCGCTCATCGTGGGGCGGAGCGTGAGCCTCCACCCCGTCGTCGTCATCATCGCGCTCCTCATGGGTGTTGAAGTGGGCGGATTCCTCGGTATCGTCATCTCCGTTCCGGCTGCGGTCGTGTTCCAGGAGCTCATCGAGCACTGGTCGGATAAGAAGAAAGCGCGTCGGGCGGTTGCGGCATAGCGTATCGGCCATATGGCGAAGACCTACCTGACGACAACCCTGCCGT
>CAZMPQ010000014.1:0-16201 GCA_964568535.1 uncultured Candidatus Saccharibacteria bacterium | reverse complement strand
GCGGCATAGCGTATCGGCCATATGGCGAAGACCTACCTGACGACAACCCTGCCGTACGTGAACGCGCCGCCGCATATCGGGTTTGCGCTTGAGATCGTGCAGGCGGACGTCATCGCGCGGCATCGGCGCCTGCGGGGCGACGAGATCGTGTTCAATACGGGCACGGACGAACACGGCGCGAAGATATACAACAAAGCCCGCGAGGAAAAGAAAGAGCCGCAGGCGTACGTGGACGAGTGCGCCGCGAAGTTCGACCGGCTGAAGCAAGCGCTTGACCTTTCCTATACGAACTTCATCCGGACAACGGACCCGCGCCACCAGGCAGCGGCGCAGGAGTTCTGGCGGCGGTGCGCGGCGGCGGGAGATATCTATAAGAAATTCTACGAGGTGAAATATTGCGTGGGTTGCGAGCTCGAGAAGACCGTGTCCGAGCTTACGGACGGGAAGTGTCCGCTGCATCCGAATTTGGAGCTCGAGACCATCGCCGAAGAGAACTATTTTTTCAAATTCTCAAAGTATCAGGATGCATTGTGCGCGCTCTATGATGCGCGGGCTGACTTCGTCGTCCCGTCTTCGCGGCTCACGGAGATCCGGAACTTTGTTTCTGCAGGACTGCAGGACTTCAGTATTTCGCGGCTCAAGGAGAAGATGCCGTGGGGCGTCCCCGTGCCCGGTGACGATGCGCATGTGATGTACGTCTGGTTCGATGCGCTCGTGAACTATATTTCGACGCTCGGCTGGCCTGCAGATACGAAGAACTTCGGCGACTATTGGCCCGGCACCCAGTTTGCCGGCAAAGACAACCTCCGCCAGCAGTCGGCGATGTGGCAAGCGATGCTCATGTCCGCGGGGCTTCCTGCCTCGCGCCAGATCGTCATCCACGGATTTATTACGTCCGGCGGCGAGAAGATGTCGAAGAGCGTTGGCAATGTCGTGGACCCCATAGATCTCGTGCAGCGATATGGCACCGATGCGTTGCGCTACTGGCTTCTGCGCGACATGAGCCCGTTCGAAGATGGGGATTTCACGGAGGCAAGGTTTGCCGAGCGGTACACCGCTGACCTCGCGAACGGCCTGGGGAACCTCACGGCGCGGCTTGCTGCCCTTGGCGAGAAGTGCGGCCCGATGGCCCTCAAAGAGTTCGGCGGCCGTGCGGCCATGCCTCGTCCGGCGAAGTACGACGAACTCCTGTCGCAGTATCGTTTCAAGGAGGTCTTGGACGGCATCTGGGCAGAATTGAGCGCGATGGACAAGTATGTGAACGACCAGAAGCTGTGGATGCAAGAGGCGCAGATATTGAAGCACGGCGTTGCGGCGTGCGTGATGAACCTGCTCTACCAGGCGCAACTTTTGGAACCGTTCCTGCCCGGGACCGTGTCGCGTATCCGTGAACAGTTCGTCGTGGCGAACGATACGTTGACCGTCACCAAAGGCGCGCCGCTCTTCCCGCGCGTTGCCTGAATCCATGAACGCCGCGCCATCAGACGGAAAGCAGAGCGTCGTTGACTTCGCGGGCGGCGTTGCCGCGAAGGTCTTTGAGAAATTATCTCATGCGATGCCGATACAGAAGGAGCCGTCGCACTATTTCGACGCGCATACGCACGTGCACTTCGCCGCGTTCAAGGACGACTCTAAAGCCGTTGTGGAACGTGCGCTCGCGAAGGACGTGCAGATGGTCGCGGTGGGGACCCAGCGGGACACCTCGGCGGATGCTATAAAGCTCGCGCACGAATTTCCGAAGGGCGTGTGGGCGTCCATCGGGCTCCATCCGATCCACACCGAAGCGTCGTTCCACGATTCGCGCGAACTTGGTGACGGCGAAACCGCGAAGGGTTTTACAAGTCGAGGCGAGGTTTTTGACTACGACGCCTACAAGAAGCTCGCAGAAGACCCGAAGGTCGTCGCCATTGGCGAGTGCGGGATGGACTTCTATCGCCTCACCGAACATTCCAAGAAACTCCAGGCCGAAGTGTTCCGTGCGCAGATACATCTTGCGCACGAGGTGCGGAAGCCGCTCATGATACACTGCCGCAATGCGTTCACGGACCTTATCTACACGCTGAACCATGAGAGCGAAAAACTGAACGACCCGCCGGGCGTTGTGCATTTCATGACCGGCACGCCGGAGGAGGCGATGATGCTCATGGACCTCGGGTTCGCGTTCACGTTCGGCGGGGTCATCACGTTCACGGACGACTACGACAAAGTGATCAAGTCCATTCCCATGGACCACCTGCTTTCCGAGACCGATGCGCCGTACGTTGCGCCTGAACCGTACCGCGGCAAGCGGAACGAACCAGCGTACGTGACCGAGGTCGTCGCCCGCCTTGCCGCCTTGAAAGCCGTGACGCCGGAGGAGATGAAGCATCACATCTGGAAGAACGCGAAGCGGATCTTTAGCATCGCATAAACACATGAACGAGCGGAAGAATTTTTTTGAAGTAGATCCGCAGTTTGAGTTTTGGATCGGGCAGGATGCAAAGATTGAAAGCGATTTTGAGGCCAAGGCCGGAATGGGGCCTACACCGATACATATCCGAGTCACGAAAGAGCATCTTCCGCCGCGTGAGGCCATTAGTCCATGGGTATCGTACTCCGTTCGTAGCACTCTTTCGCAACTTGGAATAGAAACATTCGTCGGTCTCGACCGCTTGCGTGATGAACGGTTATGGGATGAATTGGATGCATCTGGCGAAGCGTCTCTTGAGGTGCACGTCGCGAATCATGGATACCGCGGCATCGCACTTCAAAAAGGGGACGACGTGATGCGATTCTATTTGCGGAGCCGAGAGGGACGATACGAGGGGAAAAGCCTTGCCCGGCATCTTCGTGAAAAGGATGTTGTGCATGGCATTGAAGGCGAGGAATGGTGGCTCTTGGGGCGCGACGATTCGAAACGGACACTTGAGGAACCGGGCGATGCGACGGTCGTCTGCTTACCGTATGATCCGAACCTGCGATTGTGGGTCCCTCCGGCGAAAGAACCGATACGGATCACAAAACGCGCCGATCTCGAAAAGTACCTCGAACCGATGCCGAAGAACATTGAGCCGGATTTCTATGTGAGCGAAACGCTAGCGAAAGTGCAGATGGCTGAACGGCCGGGCCTGCTTTTAACCGGCGCCGAGGATGAGACCCACCATCGCCATACGCAGTCGAACCTTATCGACCCCGAATTTGGCAGGAGTGCTGGCGGGAAACCCATTCGGTTGGAGATCCTTGACCCTGGAGTACGGTCGCATGAAAAGCCGTACGTGTATCTGGAGATCTGGCCCGCACCAGGCGAGGGAAAATAGAAATAGAGTTGTCCCAGCGCTTCGCTTACGCTAGAATGCGATTGCTTACATGAAGCAGTACGACGTTCACGAAGTTGAGTCCCGCTGGCAGAAGGTCTGGCAGGATGAGAAGGTGTATGAACCGTCCTTGGACGGCGCGAAAAAGCCGTTCTACAACCTCATGATGTTCCCGTATCCTTCGGCAGAAGGATTGCACGTCGGGAATATGTACGCCTTTACCGGTTCCGACATCTACGGCCGGATGAAGCGGATGCAAGGATACGACGTTTTTGAGCCCATTGGATTGGACGGGTTCGGGATACACTCGGAGAACTATGCACTGAAGATCGGCGCGCATCCGATGGAGCAGGCAAAGGCATCCGAGGAGAATTTTTACCGGCAGCTCCATGAGATCGGGAACGGTTTTGCCTGGGATGAGCACTTGGAAACCTACGACCCCGAGTATTACCGCTTCACGCAGTGGCTCTTTATCCAGCTGTGGAAGAACGGCCTTGCGTACCGCAAGAAGCAGGCGGTCAACTGGTGCCCGTCGTGCAAGACGGTGCTCTCGGACGAGCAGGCCGAGGGTGGAAAATGCGAGCGATGCGGAACTGCGGTCGTCAAAAAGGACCTGGAGCAGTGGTTCTTCCGTATCACGAAGTATGCGCCGCGTTTATTGAAGAATTTAGAGACGCTCGACTGGTCGGAGAAGGTGAAGATCGCGCAGAAGAACTGGATCGGCGAGAGCGAGGGGGCAGAGATAACTTTTTCGCTTGTCGGCGTGCCCGGGCAAGAGGATGGGAAACATAACGTGAAGGTATTCACCACGCGGCCCGATACGCTTTTCGGCGCGACATTCATGGTCATCTCGCCGGAACTTGCAAAATCGTGGCTTGATGTCGGCTGGCAGGCAGGGGATGAGGTGAAAAAGTATATTGAGCAGGCGCTCGCGAACCGTGCGAAGACAGACGACGAAGCTGATAAGGACAAAACCGGCGTTTTTTCGGGAATCCATGCGATAAACCCCGCGAATCAAGAGAAAATTCCCGTGTGGGTTGCGGATTACGTGCTCGCCGGCTACGGCACCGGCGCCATTATGGCCGTTCCGGCACACGACGAGCGGGACTACGAGTTTGCGAAGAAGTACGAGCTGCCCATCGTAACGGTCATAACCGCTCCAGCCGATTTTGACGGAAAGCTCTATGACGGCGCGGGGACCCTGCAGCATTCCGGGCAATTTGATGGAACCGATTCCGAAACCGCGAAATGGGAGATCGCGAAGTTCGTGAAGGGCGAGCGGAAGATGCAATACCGCCTGCGCGACTGGCTCATCTCGCGCCAGCGCTATTGGGGCCCGCCCATCCCGATGGTTTTTTGCGATGCATGCGCGAAAGCGGGGAAGGGAGAACAAAGCGATATGCCTGGATGGTATGCGGCTCCAGAAAAAGACCTGCCGGTCACGCTCCCCTTTGTGAAGGATTTTCGTCCGAAGGGAACGGGGGAGTCGCCGCTTGCAACGGTCAAGGAATTCTACGAAACGACATGTCCCGGCTGCGGCGGTGCAGCGCGGCGCGAGACGGATGTTTCAGACACGTTCTTGGACTCCGCATGGTATTACCTCGGATACCTTGCGACAAGTGACAAGCGACAAGTGACAAGTAATCCATTTGAAAATCCGTCTATCAAGCAGTGGCTGCCGGTCCATATGTACATTGGCGGCGCGGAACATTCGGTACTGCATCTGCTCTACGTGCGATTTGTCGCGATGGTGCTTCACGATATCGGTCTTTTGGGTTTTGAGGAGCCGATGGCACGGTTCCGCGCGCATGGCCTGGTCATCAAGGACGGCGCGAAGATGTCGAAGTCAAAAGGGAATATCGTGAATCCGGATGAATATGTGAAGAAGTTCGGCGCGGATGTCCTGCGCACGTACCTCATGTTCCTTGCGCCCTTTGAACAAGGCGGCGACTTCCGCGACGCCGGCATTTTAGGCGTGGAGCGCTTTTTAGGGCGCGTGTGGCGTGCGGCGCAGGGTATGACCGATGGTCCAGCAGACCAGCGTGCGCTGCACGTCGCGATAAAAAAAGTGACCGAAGATATTGAAACACTGAACTATAATACCGCCATCTCGGCGCTCATGATCTGCCTGAATGACATTGAAAAACAAGGCGGTTTCTCGCGCGAATCACTTGGCATATTCGCGAAACTCCTTGCTCCGTTCGCGCCGCATATGGCAGAGGAAATTTGGCGGAGCGTTCTCGGTAATAAGAGCTCCATTCATCGCGAGTCGTGGCCGGAATATGATCCGAAACTTCTCGTGTCGGATACATTCACACTTGTCATTCAGGTGAACGGCAGGACGCGGGATACCGTGGAGGCCCCGACGGGTACAACGAAGGCGCAAGCGATAGCGTTCGCACTCGGGAGCGCGCGGGCGAAGCAGTATATCGGAGAAGCGAAACCGAACGAAGATAAAATCATTTATGTTCCAGACCGCCTTATTAATATCGTTATCTAGCCGATCTCATCTATGGCAGAAAAACCAGGAGGTGGTGGAGGCGGGGGAGGAAAACCAGGCGGAAAACCGAAAGCCGGCGGGGGCGGCGGAGGGGGTATGAGCGGCGGATTTCCCGGCGGCGTGGTTTTCATACTCATCATTCTTGCGGTGGGGTATGCGTTCTATCTCCAACTGCCGAGCATCGCTGCGCAGAACGGGAACTCTGGCGGTCTGATGCAGCGACTGTTCCCCGGATTGTATCGCGGGGTGGCGACAAGTACGGAGCGAGAGATACCGACCGACCTTCCGCAAGGATTCGGACCGCGAGACCTCTCACCGTTCTTCCGCGAGGCGCGCATTACGCAGATCGCCGAAGATGATGGCGCGCGCGTGCTTCGCATCCGCTTGCCGCGCGGTGCATCCATCGCCGGATGGACCGTGCGCGGAACGTTTGGGAGCCAGCTTATCGGGAGCGAAGGCGCCGCGGGAAACGGCGAGGTGCACGTTCCGCTCCGCGACGGCGTCCTTATGCCTGAACACGACACCGCGCTCCTTTTGGACGCGTCGGGAAAGTTGGCTGACTACTTTTCTTTTTAGCGGCGTTCGCTTGTAAGCGGTACGTGAAGCGTGAACGTCTTTCCGCTCCGCCAGACCGTGAGCGATACGGCGTCGCCGACATTCGCACTTTCCAGATAGTCCTGGATGCAATGTTCGGCGTCCAGCCGTTTCCCGTTGAATTCCAGGATGACATCGTGTTCGCGGACGCCGACCTCATCGGCGGGGCTGCCCGGCACGACCGCATGGTCTTGTGGGCCCTCCTTGACGACCAGCGCGCCGTACGGTTCCGGCAAACTCATCTTTTTCTGCAATTTTTCATCCACGATGATATAGCGGACGCCGAGGAGTGGCCGGCGGATGCGGCCGTATTGCTGGAGGTCCGCAAGGTCGCGCTTTGCGGCGTTCACGGGAATGGCGAAGCCGATGCTTTGCGCTCCGGAGATGATGGCGGCGTTCACGCCAACCACGCGCCCCTCGAGATCAACGAGCGGACCGCCGGAGTTTCCCACGTTCACGGCGGCGTCGGTTTGGATGAGGCCGCGGAGCTCCTGTGATTTCGCGCCGGGTTCAGGCGATGCAGAGATGGCGCGCGAGAGGCCCGATACGATGCCGAGGGACACCGTGTTCTTAAAGACGCCAAGCGCATTGCCGATCGCAATGACGCTTTGGCCGAGCTCCAGCTTCGCCGCATCGCCGAGTTCCAATACCGGCAGGTCCTTCTTCGCGATCATTAGAATAGCCACATCGTTTATCGGGTCGCGCGAGAGCACATCGGCGGGGAACTTTTCGCCATCATTCGTCACGACGGTATACGTTGCCTTCGGTTCGGTGATGACATGCTTGTTCGTCAGGATAAGCCCGGGTGCGACACAGAAGCCCGAACCGCCGCCCACGGCGACCATGCCATCGGGGTCCACGAGGAAGTCGGGAAGTTTGAATGGCTTACCCTTCCCGCCGTTCACTTTCTTTCTGCGGTGCTGGCCGGGGAGGAACGGATACATGCCGTGCGGCAATTCTTTCTCCACGTCCTCCAGATGTTTGGAGATCATAATGGAGACCACCGACGGCATTACTTTCTTTATGGTTTCGATGACCCTGCGTTCATCCATACGCGGTCCATTATATCAGTTCGCGCGTCCTGAAACCAAAAATGCCCCGTGGGGCATTTTTGGTTTCAGGACATCCCGTTACGAATTTCCGAGCGCGGCTTTGAGATCTGCGCGTGCCTTCTCTGCAGCTGCTTTGAAGTCGCTCATCGCTTTCTCTATCGCCGTGCGGCGGGTCGTGCGGAGCTGTTCGACGGTCGTGCGGAGGTTTTCGAGCGCTTGCCGGTCCGCCTGGAGCTTATCCTTTGCTGCCTTGAGCGAAGTGCGGAGCGTTTCGCGGACGGTCGCGGGTGGAACACCTGCGGCGCAATCCGCCTTTGCTTTATCGAGCGCTGCTGTGACCGACGCCTTGAACGCAGCGATGGCGGCGTCTACCGCCGCGCGACGCGACGCGAGCGCGGTATCAAGTCCCGAGCGGAATGCAGCGATGGCTGCATCAACCGCTGCGCGACGGGCGGTGATGGCCGCCTCCATTGCAGTTTTGAACGCTGCGACCGCGGCTTTTTGTTCGTCGGTCGTCGCTTTTTCGTCCAGCTTGGCGTATTGATCGTTGCGCTTCGCGACCTGCTCGGTCCGCCGGTCGGTGAGTTTTTGGTCCTGGGTCTTTTCGCGAGAGTCAATGTTCCCGTTCCGTTCTGTGCGGCGGGTCACGAGGTTTGTTTCCCGCGTGCCCATTCTGCCGAGCAGTTCGGCCGAAAGCGCATCTATCCGCGAGCAGAAAACCGGCGCTCCGGGCGCACCGGCCGCCGGACGGTCTTGCGCTGCAGCAAGCGGAATGTTCCCCGCGAGCACGGCGAGCGACACGACACCGAACGCGATACGTGAAAGTTTAGAATTCATTGCCAGTGTATGCCGCTCCCAGATCGTTCAGATCCGTGCTGTCTTGGACTGCAAGGTCTGCGTTCGCGTCCTCGGCTTGCACGAGCGTTTGGTCCGCAGTCGCGTCAGCAAGTATGGCGTTCACCACACTATCCACGCTCACCGCACCTGCCGCGATCGGCGAGGGCGACGGCGATACCACGGTGTCCGGCGTATCGGTGCCGGGAACGGGCATGCCCGTCCCTACCGGTTCCGGGGCGGCGCTCTTTTGCGTTCCAAAGAGGGCGAGTGCGATGACCACGACGACCACGACGCCTGCCCATAGTTTCCAGTTCATAGATTGTCTGGTATGCGTTTGGTTCCGACCTTTGGCGTTCTCCTATTATACAACGGGCAATGCGAAAGACCCTGACGCTCTATGCGTTGTGGGCCTAGCGAGAATCTCACGTCGCTCGTCGCCATGCCGCAACTCGCTCTCACGAATCCAAGCGGTTCGTGTGCTCCGCCACCGGAAACCTCCCGTCCCCCCGACCCCTTTCCCAGTCCGATTCTCTGTATTATGGAACAAAACAATCTCGCTTTTGTGGCGAGATTGTTTTGTTCTTGTGGACCCACGGAGAATCGGACTCCGACCTCCTCCATGCCATGGAGGCGTAATACCATTTTACTATGGGCCCATACCGCGGCGCGGAGCGCCGCGGAGAACGTTATTTCACCGGCTCGGTCTTCTTGCTGAATACGTAGAGGTACAGGATCTCCAGGATGCCGACGGTGTTCACGACGAGCAGAACGACAAACCACACCTTCTCGCCCTTCCGCGCAGCATGCCAGAGCGCCATGCCTTTCCAGTAGATGGACCAGACGGCGACAACGAGGACGCCGAGCACGCCAAATCCCACGAGCAGTCCCGCGCCGGGGCCTGTCCAAGGACCGACGAAACTGTCAAAGTTTCCCATCATCAATCCGAACATGGATGTATGTTGAGGAGTTTGCAAGCGACCTTTACGCCATTGATTGTCAAGCGATACGAGCTCGGCTATAGTGTAACTGAAGCTCGGGGTTTTCTCAAGAAATTGAGCTTGCCCTTCGTAGCTTTAGCGAAGAAGGGCCCCCGTAGTTCAACGGATAGAACAGGTCCGTCCTAAGGACAAAATGGAAGTTCGATTCCTCCCGGGGGCACCATGAAAATTCCAATTCATCCATTCCGCGCGATGAGCGACAAGATTTCCGCGCGCTATCCGCGCTGGCGAATGACGATTGGCGTCTTGTGCATCATCGTTGGATTGCTTGCGTTGTTTACTCCGCTCACGCCCGGCTCGTGGCTCGCGCTTGTGGGGCTTGAGCTTCTTGGCGTGCGTACCCTGATGCGCGAGAAGGCGCGCAAGCTTGATGGGGAGTGACGCTTCAAATTTTCTGCGGACCGGTATAGAATCAGGGACGCGATAGACGGAGGGTTGGCAGAGTGGTCTAACGCGCCGCACTCGAAATGCGGTTGGGGAGAAATCCCCTCACAGGTTCGAATCCTGTACCCTCCGCGAAGTTTTTTGCTGTATCTGCATTGCTTTTTCGTGCTTGTCATATCTTGCCGCGCGACCCGTTCCTTATATGAAGGGGGATGGGCCGTTATCTCCTAGGCCTGATTTCCCGCGGTTTTTCAGTATTCCGCATGGGTATTGACAGGATGTCAAACCTCGTATATAATAGGCGACTATGAAGAATATCCAGAAGGTTGGCGAACATATGGACGGTGCGTTCCGCATCGTATTTTTGGTCGGAATTTTAGCGGTCTGCGCAGGCACCCTGGGCACCGCGCCGCTCGCATTGGCGACGGGTTCGCACGATAGCGACGACGACACCGCCAGTTTTGGCGTGCCAAACTTCTGTGCCGACCAAGTGCTTATCTATGCGCAGGACGTCGATGGTGTCACGCCCGGTCCGGACGATGACACGGCGATCTTGAACGACCGGAATGGTGCGCGTCTTTTGGAGGTTTTCCAGGGCGGTAACGACGACTATGTCTTCTGGCCGCAGACGACGCAGATTTCCGTGCAGGCAGGGGAGACGCTCCGCTATCAGGCAGAGGCGAAAAATAGCCCGCGGCTTTCTTTTGATATTCTGAACACTTCGGGCGCCATCGTTCGTTCCGTGGTCTACACCGGCACGAGCGGCACGGAAAGCATCGCAACGAACGGTTTCATCCGTTTTAACGCTGGTCAAAAGGCGCAGGAATACAACATTCTCGTATTGTGCCGTGTGCAAGCGCCTCCTCCGACCGCGCCGACCGCCGACATCAAGGCGAACGGCTCGGATGGCCCGGTTTCCATCGGTTTCAACACCGCCGCAAACCTTACGTGGACCTCGCAGAACGCGACGTCCTGCACTGTGACGCCGGGCAATTTCACTGGCGTTTCCGGCTCGCAGACGACCGGCAATCTTATTGCCGCTCGTACGTATACGCTGACCTGCACGGGGAATGGCGGTACGGCAACCGACACCGTGACGGTGAACGTGAATGCCGCGCCGCAGGTTTCTGCCGATATCAAGGCGAACGGTTCGGATGGTCCGGTCTCTATCTCACATAACACGTCCGCGAATCTTACGTGGACGTCGCAGAATGCCGACACGTGCGTCGTGACCCCAGGTTCTTATTCCGGAACGAGCGGTTCGCACGCGACCGGCAACTTGACCGCATCGCAAACCTATACGGTTTCGTGCACCGGCCAGGGCGGCACGGCGACAGATACCGTGACAGTGAACGTTTCCGCGCAGCAGATCACCGCCGACATCAAGGCGAACGGCTCGGATTCCGCCATCTCTATCGCATACAATACGGGCGCGACGCTTACCTGGACCTCGTCCGGCGCGACCTCGTGCACCATCCAGCCGGGGAACATTACCGGCACCTCGGGCTCGCAGTCCACGGGCAATCTCACGGTTTCTACGAACTATATCCTGACCTGCACGAACGGCTCGGCGACGGCAACGGATTCGGTTGCGGTGAATGTTGCCGCGCAGCAGCAGGCGCCCACCGTGACCATTTCGGCAAATCCCTCGTCCATCCCGCAGGGCAATACGTCGGTCTTGACCTGGAGCTCAGCGAATGCGACGACCTGCACCGCCGCGGGCGGCTGGTCAGGAACGAAATCGCTTGCGGGGAACGAGACCGTTTCGCCCACGGTAACGACCACCTATGTCGTTCTCTGCACGAACGACGCTGGCCAGTCCGCGACTGCACAGACGACGGTCACGGTGACCCAGGCGTCCCAGCAAACCCCGACACTCACGCTCTACGCGACGCCGACCGTCATCAATCAGGGCCAGAGTGCGAACCTCATCTGGAACTCGCAGAATACGACGTCCTGCAATGCGACGAGCAACTGGTCGGGCACGAAGAGCCTGAACGGTTCGGAGGCGGTGTATCCGCAGGTCACGACGACCTACTCCATGCAGTGTCTCGGCACGAACGGGCAGAATATCACGGCGCAGGCGACGGTCGTGGTGAACTCGTACCAGCCGCCGTATTACCAGCCGCCGACCTACTATCCGCCGAACTACTACCAGCCATACCAGAATCCGCCGACCGTGACGCTCTACGCGAATCCGACGACGGTGAATCAGGGTCAGTCTGTAACCTTGAACTGGTACTCCAATAACGCGACGACCTGTTACGCTTCTGGCGCGAATTGGTCCGGCACGAAATCGCTCACCGGCTCCGAGATCGTCTATCCGACCCAGGGCGCGGTCTATACCATTACGTGCACCGGTAATTATGGTTCCGCAACCGACTCCGAGAACATCTACGTCATCCAGACGGCGGTCTATTACCCGCCGCAAGTCCTGGGCGTCGCGGACATCGTGACGGGCCCGGAGGATGTGCTGCCGTGGGCGCTCGGTCTTGGATTCCTTGCGACGCTCGTCCTGCAGTTCACGTTGTTCCGCCCCAAACAGAATGGCGCGAGCGCGGTCTTCATGACACCGAAGCTCTCGGCGCGGGATGCGGCAGTGAACCCCCAGCGGGGCGACACGACCATCCTTGCGCGCGTGCAGCCGGAGGGGTACTCTCATAAGAAAGCATTGGAGACGCTGCTTGCGGATATCCGCGGTCGCGAATCCTCGCCGGATACGGCGTAACGCGAAGCAGGGCGCGTGGAACGCGGTGACCAACAGGAACCAGCTACTTCCATGAACGCATTACGCAATCTCTTTCTCCCGACAGAGCGGAACGGCATGGTGCCGTCGGCGCTCTCGTCCATGGCGTTCGTCGTGTATCTCATCATCGCGGCGGCGCTCGTGCTCTCGTCCCGCTACGTCGTGGGACTCCAGCTTGCGTCGCTTGCCGATGCACCGACCTTCAGCGCGACCGATGTGGTATCGCTCGTGAACTCCGCGCGGAAGAGCGGCGGTTTTCCCGAACTTGCGGTGAACGTCAAGCTCGCGCAGGCCGCGAGCGCGAAGCTGGATGACATGTTCGCGAAGCAATACTTCGCGCACTTCTCACCCGAAAACCGCTCGCCGTGGGATTTCTTCCGTGCACAGGAATATCGCTATCTTGCGGCGGGGGAGAACCTCGCCATGAACTTCACGTCGGCGCAAGGTGCGCACGTGGCGTTCATGCAGTCCGCGACCCATCGCGCGAACATCCTTCACCCGGCATTCACCGAGATCGGCGTTGCCGTTCGGCAGGGCGAGTATCAAAAACGCCCCGCCATCTTTATCGCGGAATATTTCGGCCGGCCGCGAGGGACGGTTCCTGCTGCGCTTCCGGCTCCGCGCGCGGATGGCGACGAGGACACGACGCGGTACGCAGCGCTTTCTGGCGTACTCCTCACCGCGCTCGATGAGCTCTCCTTTGCGGCGAAAGCGCGCTTGCTTGCCCTTCTTGCGGCCGCCATCGCGCTCATTGCGTTCCTCTTGCTTATCGCCCGCACGAAGAGCGTTCCAACGCCTGTCGCGGTTCGGATGGTGCTCTTGGCTATAGTTTTCACCGCAGTCCTCACGGTGGGCATCGCTGACGAGCGCGGGCCGCGCATCACGCCTTCGTCTGCGGCGGTTTTCGCGGAAGCCGCGGGTATCGTAGAATAGAGGGGTGGAACGAGCGACTGTACGCCGGGTGAACATTTTCTTGCTCACGTTCTTCGCGTTGAGCTTCTTTTTCTATCTGCTGTTGAACGGCGGCGCGTATTGGCGTGTGTTGCGCTATCACTTGTTCCTTCGTTCGCCGTGGGCAAGCAATGAACTGACGACTGGCGACATTTTGCGCGTCTCCGCCGGCGCGACGGTGCCCGACCGAGCCATCGCAGAAGGTGGATATATTCTTTCCGTGCCGAGCATATCCGTCTCAGTTCCCATTGCAGTTCCGTCGAGTGGTTCTAAAGAGGATATTTTAGCCAGCTTAGAAGAAGGCGTGGGGCTCTATCCCGGCTCTGTGCAGCCCGGCGCCATCGGCCGCACGGTGCTTCTTGGGCACAGTTCGCGCGCATCGTGGTATCGCGGGGACTATGCGACTATTTTTGCGTTGCTTCACCAACTGGCAGTAGGGGACACGTTCACCATCGCGGGCGGTGGGAAGAAATATCGGTATGAGGTTGCCGCGCGCCGGACGCTCTCGCCGGCGGACACGAATGCACTCTTCGCAACCGCGCCGGCGGAGTCCGAGGCGGTACTCGTGACGTGCTATCCCGTCGGTTCAGCGTCAGAGCGGACGGTCATCCAGGCGCGGCTTGTTTCTACGGAGGATATCTAGCTCAACTAGGGCGGGGTGATAACCTGTGCGAAGGCCGATTTTGGCCTTGTTTTATAAGGTTTTTTGGGGATATCTAGCTATTGACTTTTTAGCGTTTGTATGATAGAATTGAACCGCTCAAATGGGACACCCTTTTCGTGCGTCCCGAGAGCGCTTAGCTCTTTGATTTACAACCATTCGTGGTCCGCTAAGCGGAGCGCGTCTGGTTCATCAGAGATTAGTCAGCAAAAAGAGAAAGAGCGCACAACTTCACACTGAGCTTGAGTTTTCGGAGCCCACGAACGGCTTCGCTGTTCCATTCTCGAAGGGAGAACGAAGATGCGCAAGATGATGAAGGGCCTGACGATGACCCTCGCCGTGACGTTCGCGTCGTTTCTCGCCGCGTGCGGCGGTGACGGGGACCGCGGTCCGACGGCTCCCGACTTTCCGTCGCCGCCGCCGTTCGCGCAGGCGACCCCGGCGCCGCAGTCGACGCCGATCTCAGTGCCGGGCAGCTCGACCACCGAGGCCGAGGCGTGCCCCGCCAACGCGCACGTCCTGTACAACCAGGGCGGGCTGAAGGTCTGCGAGTTGGACGGCGACATCACCACGGGCACGTGCCCGGTGCTGTCACAGGCCGTCCTCGACCGCGGAAAGCTCGTGAAGCAGTTCGGGGTCATCAACAAGACCTCGGACGTCTACTACACGAAGCCCGCGCTGTTCCACGACCCGACCGCAACCGGTTGCACAGCAACCGGTGCGAACGGAGGCAATGGCCTTCGCGTGTCGCAGTCCCAAGTCGGGGCCGGCGAGATCGTCATCTTGACGTACGAGGTGGCGATCGACAACAACTCGTGCGCCGTCTACCAGGGCGACGATACGCTCCGCAACGGCAAGGGTGTCGTGGTGAGCACGATGCAGAACGCATGGTTCATCAACCGCCCCTGCCCGCAGCCGACGCCCGCACCGACTCCGGTTCCGACTCCAACGCCCGTCCCGACTCCGACGCCGACTCCGACCCCCGTGCCGACACCGTCGCCGACGCCGACGCCCGGACCGACGTGTCCCGCGCCGGCCGATGTCACGGTGAACGCCGTGATCGTGTCGTCCAACGACGAGACGACGGTCATCAAGTACTCGGGTTTCAACTTTGACGGCATCTTCATGACCGTCACGAAGGACGGTCAGGTGACGAAGAACGTCAAGAAGGGCGACGAGTTCGACTTGACGTACAACAACGTGCAGGGCAAGGCGTCCTGGACCTTCGCGCCGGTCATTCCCGGGCTACCCGAGGCGTGCCCGCCGAAGCGCGGCGAGGTGCAGTTGCCTCCAGTCGTTCCGCATCTGTCGTGCTCGGCCGAGCCCCGCGAAGCTTTCCCCGGCGACGTCATCACGTTCACGGCCGAAGGCGGTGTGGAGTCCGACGGCTACAAGCACTCCACACCCGAGGGTATTCCCGCGGTGGGCGATGGAAAGGTCCACAAGACCAAGTACAGCGCCTCAGGCACCTTCAATGACACCGTGACGAACGGCACCCGACGTGCCGTCTGCACGGTGAAGATCAAGGACAAGCCCCCGACCTACGGCATTCAGGTCACCAAGAAGGCGCACGCCTCGGCGTGTGCTCCGGCGGGTGGTCTCGCCAAGGTGGACTTCTCAGGCACCGTCACGAACACCTCGTCGGTCGCCGTGACGGCGGTTCTCACGGACCAGCTCGCACCGGGCTGCAACGGCTCGGTGGCTCTCGCTCCCGGCGAGAGCAAGCCGTACTCGTGCTCGGAGAAGTTCTCTTCGGGCAATCACACGAACGTCATCGTCGCGGCCATCCAGGGACAGTCCGTCTCTGACACCGCTTCGGCAGCGTTCGTCGTGAACGAGTGTGCCCCGCCGACGCTCTCGTGCTCGCCAGCGAACCAGACCGTCGAGGTCAATCAGTCGGCGAGCTTCAGCGCCGCGGGCGGAACCGGGACGTACTCCTGGTCCGCACCGAGCGGGAATCCGCCGTCAGGTTCCGGTCCGAACTTCAGTTCGCGATGGGGTTCCGCAGGGGATTTCTTCGCGGAGGTGAAGTCGGGCTCGCAGTCGGCGAAGTGCAACATCAAGGTGAAGGAGCCGCTGACGTGCGACCAACAGAATCCGCCGAGCTTCGGTCCGAACGGTTCGGTCGGGTCTGTTCGCCAGGTGGGCGGCACCGACATCCGGCACGAAGACCGAGGAGCACCGA
>CAZMPQ010000013.1:0-21626 GCA_964568535.1 uncultured Candidatus Saccharibacteria bacterium | reverse complement strand
GTAAGCCCCAAGACCGCTCCATCCGCGAGATAGGAAAGTACGTTCCATTCGGGGTCGTACTCGGCGTGCGTGGTGCGGACGACAGTCGTCAAGTTTTGGAGCGCACGGTCGTCAAGGTCCAGGAACGCGACCCGGTCAGGATAGTGGAGGAAGAGGTGCCGTCCGTCGCGATACCATGAAAGCCGGGTAATGGTCGCGACATCCGGAACGTTCAATCGCCAGTAATCGTCATTCACGAGGGAGAATATTTCAATACTTTGATTTTCCAGAGCAGCGAGCATGGAATTATCCGCCGAGAACGCGAAGTCGCGTACGGTGTCTGCGCGGCTTGCGAGCGTTCCGGCGCTGGGACGGTAGAGATACAGGGCGCCGTCCGCGCCGAGAAGCGCAAGCAGGTCGTCCGTCGCCCACGCAAGCTTCCGTATCTCGGCAGATATCACAAGAGAAGAGGTTGCGGTCTCGCCGCTTCCTGCATCTGCCAGGTAGAGCACGGAGCTCTGCGTGGTTGTGGCATACGCGGCCCAGGCGAAGCGCGACCGCGACCGCGCAAGCCGTTCGGCGGTGAGCGCCGGTATGGTCGTCGTGGCGATACGTGCAAGACGATTCGCTTGGAGCTCGTACGACCATAACCCGCCCGGTGCATGGATGATGAGCCGCGAGCTGTTCTGAGGGTCGGGGAGAGCGACAGCGCGGTCGGGGCGGATGCTCGCACGGGAGAGAAGCGGGTTCAATGCCGTGGATGAGCCGCTGCCGAGGTCCGTCCAGTAGTATTCACCGGTACGGGTCAGGCGGGTCAGCATGCGGTTCCCATCACTCGTCCAGCCATCCATCTGGTCTCCCGGCACGCGCTCGCCGTTCCACGTCAATGTTCCGGTCGCGGTGCGGATGAGCGGCGTTTGGCCGATCATCCAAAAGTCCGACGCGTTCTCCTCGGCGATAGTGAATGGCCGGTCCGGGATGAGCACAACGTATTTGAGTTGGACAACCCGCGATGGCTCTACGTCCACGTGTTGTCGCCACGGCAGATATCCCTCGCGTTCGGCGGAGATCTCATAGCGTTTCGGGAAAAGGTCGCTCACAAAGACGCCGGTATCAAAAAGGGCGAACGAGCGTTCCGCGGGAACGCCGCCGACCGCAATGCGCGCGTCGGCTGGAAAGGTCCGCACATAGACCGCGCCTATCTTTTGGACGCGGAAGGTCGCAGGGTCAAGCCGGTACCCCTGTGCATAAAAGACCGCTCCCGCGCCAATGGCGAGGAAGATAAGGATAAGGCAATAGAAGACGATGCGGCGGGTGGTTCGGGTCAACATTTCCGTAGAATGCCGTCAAGTGAAGGTTTCTGGACGTATGGTATAGTGAAGGCAGTCCCGCCCGAAGATTTCGGATCAAACAATTTTGTACGGGAGGACGGTATGATTCTAGCCCGTGGGCTAGGTCCGAGTCCACCCACCTGGTATTTTTCCGGGATTATCTTCGCGGGACGACCAAAAGCTCCGACTCGGGTCGGGGTTTTTGATTTTCTGTGACAAATGAACCGAATCGGACTACCTTGACCGAAGATATAGCTTCAGTGCTTCGTGGAATGGCTTTGTATATCTGCGGGGATGGTCTTGGATATCTCGCTGGATTGCCGCAGGGCTTGCGAATCGCCACGAAATAATTTCACGCGCGTCTACTTGGTCCGGAACGATACGAGGTGCTTTCCCAACGAATAAATAATTAATAGTCCTTCGTTTCATGACGTCAAATCGTCCCTTATTTTTGAGCGATACAATAACACCAAGCTCTTCATGAAGCTCTCTTGCGGCCGCGGCGTAGTATGGTTCTCCACGTTCAACATGTCCTCCCGCCGAAGAAGTCATTTGGTTTGGATATCGTCGCGCGGTCGGGGGGCGTTTAGAGACCATGATCTCCCCGCGCCGATTGATGAGGAAAATATGGACTATCCTTATGAATAGCTTCAAACGATGGGCGTCGCGTTTTGTTCCGGCACGAATAACATGGTCGTGCTTGTCTACAAGATCATAGATTTTGTGATCCGAGCGCATATGGATATCATATAGTGCATGACGGTAAACACAAGGAAAACATATCGCGAGTTAGAACGTGGATATTATGGAGCTTTACATGAGCTACTTGCCTCACGGCGAGGCGGACATGGGCGAGCGACAAAAAAGGCAATTCCGTATGCGCTCGAACAAGCAACTCAGCATCTTTTACGGCCAGCGAGATGTTGTATGCTATCGGGTATATCTGGCTCAGGAAAGACAACAATAACGGGCCTCCTGGAGGTCGCGGGCTTTAGAAAGCTGCCCAATGTTACAACTCGTCCCCGGCGCGACGAGGAGCGCGGGGAAGATTACGTTTTTACAGATGCGGACACATTCCTTTCTTGGAAGCGCGAGGGCAAGCTGTTTCATCCTCATAAGCGGAATGGAGTATGGCATGCAATTCTCCAAACAGACGTTGTGGGACTGAAAAGGGGGAACAGGAGGCTCTATGCGGACAAGAGCGTTGCAGGTGTACTCGCTCTTGCTCGAGAGATACCCATAGTAGAGCGTACGACGCTAGTGTACATACTTGCGCCATCTTTTCGGGAGTTATACAACCGAATTGTGGCGCGTGAGAATATGCGTAGACGGAATGGCGGACAAGGTCTTTCCCGGTCGCAAATATTCGACCGTTTCCACGAAGAAATATCCGATATGCGGAAAAGCGCCAAGCTGCCCTACGTTTATATAGTGAACGATACGAGGGCGAGGGTAGCAAGGATGCTACGCCTCCTTTTTCGGCACGGATAAATTACCTGTCGGGCCGCCGGGAATCGAACCCGGTCTCTACCCACCCCATGGGCATGTACTGCCGGTATACTACGGCCCGTCTATTCGCTTATGGCATATAGCTTATGACATAGAGCTTATATTGGCAAACAAAAACGCCCCCTCAGGCGTCTATGCTCCGTGCACTTTGCTATTTGCCCTTTGCTACTTTCACCCGCGTCCGCATGCAGTTCGTGCAGATCAGGAGGCGCTTGCCGTCAACCTTGGCGAACTGTAAGTTCGGGTACTTCCGGCTCCAGTTCACGGGGTTGTAGTGGCCGCGCAAAAGCTTCCGGGCGCCGCCCATCTGTGAACCTTTGCCGCATAATCTGCACTGTCTCATGGTCGTAAATGCCGATACAGAATACCCGAATATTGAAGAAAAAGCAAATCGCCGCAGAGCGGCGATTTGGACGATGTCATATCTATTCCACTTTCACTTTCAACTTCCGATTCTTCTTTCGGTTCACCTTCGGGAGCTTGACGGTTAGGACGCCGTTTTTGAAGCTCACCGACGCGCTATCCGGATCAACCTCCTGGGGAAGGATGACCGAGCGCGAGAAACGCCCCCAATAGCATTCCTGATAAAAATAGTCCTCGTCCTTGATGGAATGTTCGCGCTTGCGTTCACCGCGGATGGTGATGCTGTCGTTCGTCACGTTGATATCGATATCATCGGGGCGCACGCCGGCGATGGCCGATTCCACCACGATATCGTTCGCGGTCTGGTAGACGTCTATCGTAAGCTGCCCTTCCGGCTCGCCCGAGAACGCCTCGTCCATTTCGCGCCCGCCCTCTTCTTCCTCTTCCTCCTCGCGCTTTTTCGCCGCCGCTCGTGTGGGCGCGGACAGAGATGATGCCTTCGCAAGCTCAACTTGATATTGCGGCTCTTCCGCAACCGAACCGGAGTTCGCGAGGTCTGCGAAGAACTTATCTTCCTGGTCGCTCATGGTAATGATATGAATTAGACCGTTTTTTCGCGGAGTTTCTCGAAGTCGCTTAAAATGAAGAATCCGATGATGAGCACGAAGAGGAGCGCATAGCTCAGCTCTCCGTAAGTGATTATAAGGTAATTGAACAGGGCGTGCAAGACGACCGCCAGGCTGACCCCGAGGAGCAGATATCGCTCGGTATTGAAGGTGCGAATGGCTTGCGCCCAGTAGTAGCCGATGAGCCCGGATGTCAGGGTGTGGAGCAAGGTGGCCCCGACCATGCGGAGGGAGGTGGTCTGGATTGCTGAGTTGAGCTCCACGAACCCGCTGCCATCTTTTTCCATGATGGCGCCGAGGTTCTCCAGGGTGGCGAAGCCGAGCGCGGCGACGACCATGTATATCATCGCATCTATGGGTTCATCGAACTCGCGGTTCTTACTGATGATGAGCCAAACCAGGAAGAATTTCGCCAATTCTTCCGTTGCGGAAAAAAGAGCGAGCGAGGTGAAGGAGCCGAACAAGATGCCCTGCGCGGCGAGCCACGGCCCGAGTGCGTCTTGTGCGGCGTAGGCAACAAGGGCGGACACGACACCGCCACAGAAGACGAGGATAAGGAGCCACTTCGGTTCGGGGTGACAGTCCTCTTGAAGATAAAAAAAGAGCCAGGCGATGCCGGGGAGAAGCGAAAGGCAAAAGATGCCGATATCAGCCATCATATCTATTTTACCAGAACGAAGCGGGTCACCACCGCTCGGTCATGAGGAAGCCCTGCTTGCCGTTGTGCGCGGCGAACTTTTGCCAGACGGCTTCTGTTACGAATGGCATGAAAGGATGGAGCATCTTGAGCGAGTCGAGCAGGATGGTGTGGAGGGTGTGGTACGCCGCCGCGCGCTCCGCCGCGTCTTCGCCCTGTAAGCGTGCCTTTGCGCTTTCAAGTATCTTATCGGCATAGGTGTGCCAGAAGTAGTGGTAAAGTTCCTCCGCGGCAAGATGGAACGCGAATCCGTCGAGATGTTTTTCAATACGCTTCTTCACTTTCGCAAGCTCGGCGAGATGTTTCTTGTCGGTGGGGGAGAGTTTCACCGTTTTCGGCATCATTTTTGGCCGGCTCATTTCCACGAACCGCGCAGCGTTCCAAATCTTCGTTGCGAAGTTCCGGTAACCGCGTATCTTGTCTTCCGAGATGACAACGTCGTTCCCGGCAGTATTTCCGACAACAAGCGCCATTCGGAGAGCATCCGCGCCGTATTGCTCAATAACGCCCAAGGGATTCATCACATTTCCCTTTGATTTGGACATCTTCTGCCGGTCCTTGTCGCGCACAAGGCCATGGAGGTAAACGTGTTTGAACGGGACCTTGCCGGTGCGGTAGATGCCGAGCATGAGCATCCGCGCGACCCAAAAGAAGAGGATGTCGTAGGCCGTTTCCATCACGTCCGTCGGATAGAACGCCTTGTAATCCTTGCCGTTCGGATACCCGAGCGTCGCATATGGCCACTGGCCGGACGAGAACCACGTGTCAAAAACGTCCGGGTCTTGTTCAAAAAGATCCGAGCCGCACACACAGGGTTTTTCAAGAATGTCCAGTTGGAACGGTGTGGCGTTCGGAATGACCGGGCGCGACAGGGCTTCGTCAGGATGAAGATTTTTGAGATGCTTGAAGAGCGTGCGCAACGCCCCTCCATGCCCGATAAAGACGACGTTCTTGTTGTGGTGGTCAATTTTGTGTTTCTTGAACGCGGCGGCGATGCGTTTCTCGACCTCATAGTACGATTCGTTGTCCGCTGACTTGGTGAAGTAGTCGTTCCAGAGGTCGGGGAAGTTCTTTGCCACATCGTCGTGGAGCATCTCCTCCGCCTTGCCGAGATATCGTTCGCGCAGTTCTTCGTCGTAGATGATGGAGGCGCCCGTTGCTTGTGCGATAATCTCCGCCGTTTGTTTCGCGCGAACGAGATGTGAACTGATAATGAGGCCGATGTTGTGTCCCTTGAGCAATTGCGCTGCCTGTTTTGCCTGAGCCATACCTACCTCGTTCAGCGGAACGTCCACGCCACTGCCGGAACTGCGGCGTTCTTTGTTGTGATCGGTTTCTCCGTGTCGCACCAAAAACCATTTGGCTTTCACTGTCGGGCTTATCTTCGGCGTGCCGCACGTAAGACAATACCACGCAGGGATGCGGATGCCCCAGACGATCTGCCGCGAGATGTTCCAATCGCGGATATTTGTGAGCCAGTGTTTCATCACCTTACGCGAGCGGTCGGGGTGGAAGACGACCTGCTTCTTCTCCATCGCCGCGAGCGCCTTCTTCGCGAGCGGTGTCGTTTTCACGAACCACTGCGGGCGGGGGAGCGGTTCAAGCGTCGTATTGCACTTGTAGCAGACGGCGACCTGATGTTTGTATGCCGGGTCCACTTTCTCCAAAATGCCTTTTTCCTTCATCGCCTCGGCAACTTTCACGCGCGCCTCCGCGACCTTGAGGCCCTTGAATTCGCCCACGTCGCCGGTCAAGCGCCCGTTCTCGTCGATGATTATCTTTGGTCCGGCAATTTCATCTTTGTGCCTCTGCCATATCTCAAAGTCCGTCGCATCATGCGCGGGCGTTACCTTCACAACGCCGGTGCCGAACGTCGGGTCAACGGCGTCGTCCGCAATAACTTTGAACTTCAGCGGGCCGAGAATTCCGACCGCATCAATTTCCTTACCGACATACTTTTTGTACCGCTTGTCCTTCGGATTCACCGCGAGCGCTGTATCACCGAATTTCGTTTCCGGCCGGACGGTTGCGAGCGTGAGCGGGCCGTAGGTGATGTAGTAGAGCGGGTCGGTCTGCTCAAGGTAAGCAACTTCAAGGTCCGAAAGCGCCGTTTTGTGCTTCGGGCACCAGTTCACGACTTTGAGGTCGCGGTAGAGGAGTCCGTCCTTGTGAAGTTGCTCGAACGTGTCGTATACGACCTTCACGATATCTGCGTCCAGCGTGAATTTCTCGCGCGACCAGTCGCACGATGCACCGAGCTTGCGAAGCTGATTTTCCATCACGCTCTTATTCGTCTGCGTGAAGTCCCAAATTTCCTGATACAGCTGTTCCCGCGAAAGTTCCCAGCGCTTCCTGCCTTCCTTATCCAGTTTCTTGTCGTAGACGACCTGCGTTTCAAAGCCCGCGTGGTCCGCGCCGGGGAGCCAGAGCGTTCTCTTGCCTCGCATCCGCGCGTAGCGCGTCATGATGTCCTGAAGCGTCACGAAGACGGCGTGTCCCACATGGAGCGAGCCGTTCGCGTTCGGCGGCGGCATGATAATAGTGAAGGGCTTCGCGCCCTTCGGGAGCTTGAGCTTATCAGGACCAAAAAGGCCGGAATCTTCCCATTTCCGGTAGATATCGGGCTCTATGGATTGGTCGTATCGGGTATCTTCCGCCATGCGCAGTCATTGTAGCCCAAGGACCCACAGAGAATCCAGTTGACGGACTGCGCGGTTGTCGGTAGTGTTCTGTGCAGAACGGAGGCGCGAATGCACTGGACGCAGATGGTCGGATGGCTCGGGGCGTTCTTATGTCTGTGGGCGTACCACATCTTGTCGGAGAAGAAGGTCACGGGAGATAGCCCTTTGTACCAGTGGATGAATCTGGTGAGCGCCATCTGCATCGGGGTCGGTGCTTGGGCGAGGGGGAACTGGCCAACAGTAGGGCTCGACATCGCCTGGGGGATCATCGCCATCCGTGCGCTGCTCCGGCGCAACAATCCGTGAGAACGGCTCAGAACGAGGCCGTCCGGCAAACCGGGCGGCCTCGAGTACTTTTATCGAATGTTCATCGCTCCGTTCGCGACAAGCGGATATTTCTTCTTTTTTAAAAAATTCACGTACGCCGCGACACCTATCATCACCGCGTTGTCGGTGTTGTGTTCAAATTCAGCAACGAGGAATTTGATACCGGATTTTTCCGCCGCCGCAGCGAGCTTGTCGCGCAAGGGCTTGTTTGCCGCAACGCCGCCGGAGAGAAGGATAGAATGCGCGCGGAATTCGCGGACAGCGCGAGAGGTTTTTTGAAGCAATGTATCAAGCGCCGCTTCTTGAAAGCTCGCGGCAACATCGGCTTTATCCGCGCGGGGATTGTCGCGCATGTGATATAGCACCGCCGTCTTCAATCCCGAAAAACTGAAATCGTAATTCTTCTGGTCCGTCATCGGTCGCGGGAAGGGGATGGCGCTTGGGTCGCCCCGCAACGCGATTTTCTGCACTTCCGGCCCGCCGGGATAGGGGAGGCCGAGAATACGGGCAACCTTATCAAACGCCTCGCCCACGGCATCGTCGCGCGTCTCGCCGAGCTTCTTCCGGGTCTTGAGATCTTTAAGGAGCATGAGCGTCGTATGCCCGCCGCTTACAATAAGCCCAACAGCAGGAAATAACTTCTTGATACCTGACACCTGATATCTGACACCCTTTTTCTCCGCAAGCAAAAAACTATAGAGGTGTCCCTCAAGGTGATTCGCACCAACAAGCGGCACATGTCGCTTGTCGCTTGTCGCATTGAGCTGTTTTTGTAGTTCCTGCGCAAACGTAATGCCGGCCCAGAGTGCGGGTTCAAGTCCAGGGCCCGACGTGACCGCGATAAGGTCAACGCGGCGCATATCTACATCGGCCACTTTCAATTTTTTCCAAAGCACGGGAAGATTTTTAATATGCTCTCGCTTTGCCAGATTCGGCACAACGCCGCCGAACGGGCGATGAATCTTTATCTGCGATGCCAGCGCGTCTTTTAGGATGCGGAATTTTGGCGCGGCAAGCCCGCCGGAGCACTCCAAAAGCGCAATGGCGGTTTCGTCGCAACTAGTTTCAATGGCGAGGATGCGCATAAAACATAGCGTAGACGAAAAGTGGGCATGAGTGCAAACCAAAAACAGTCGCCTGAGGCGACCGTTTTTGGTTTGCGCGCGATACGCGACCCTTACGGAATAGTCGCAATTGCGGTGTTCGAGTATCCGGAACCCCCCACTGCGTTGTAGGCATTCACGCGGTAGAAGTACGTTGTGCCGGCGGAAACGTTCTGGTCCGTATACCAGCGAATGTTCATGGAGGTCGTGGCGATGGTCACAAAGGTGGACGTGTTGTTCGCGCTTCGCTCCACCGTGAATCCGGTCTCATCGCTTGAGTTATCGGTCCAGTTGAGGGCCACGTTCCACACGCTTGATGTCGTGTTGAAGTAGGGAGTCGCCGTGAGGTTTGAGGGAGCGTTCGGTGGTGCCGGCGGTGGCGTGTACGTGATGCCGACGCGCATGTGGCTCAAGCGCGCACCCTTGGTCCCTGCCGAGAGAACGGCGCCCACCTGGAGAGCGCTCGACGTACTTTTCACAAGCGAAAGACCGCTCCAGGTCGTCGTGGCGAGCACGACCGGCGTTGTTCCGGACAATGAGTAATTTCCCGCATCTGCGCTATTTGCACCGTTCCATCGATAGAACACGTTCATCGTGGAATTAGAGCCGCCGTTCGAGTTCTTAGACGCACAGGGTTTGACCGAAATGGCGGTGATGGTAGAGCCGTCCGGCACTGCGGAAAGGCTGATGCCGTACGAATCGCGATTGCCGACGGTCGCGGTGCGAACGTAGTCTGTCGTTCCATTACACGAGGACTCATCGACCAGCGTGTAATGGGTGCTGCCCGTGGACGGCGTCCACTGGGTATACGTACCGTCGGACGACGGGAAGAGATTATTGACTGCCGCTGCGGACGCGATACCGACGATGAGTGATGCTGCCGCGAGCGCACCGGCACCCGCAAGACCGGCCCGAACCGATGTATTTTTCATAGGATGTTATATAAAGAAAGACCTTATGATTCAATCTATCACGGCGGAACAATGGTCGCAATGAACAGCACGCGGCCGTCCAGTACGAAACGGACGGCCGCGGTTACGGCTTGATGAGCCAGGGGCGACGGGGCTTCGCGCGCAGCATGGACTGAAGAATGTGCTTCAGCACTGCCCGGTTACGGGTTCCCTTGCAGCGATAGATCCACAACCCAGCGAATTCCTCGCACGCGGTTTCCTCGAAATCGATGGGCGGCCGACATGCGACTCTCGCCATGCGTTGAAGGTCCGGGTCTGTGAGGTCCACGAAGTGCGTATGCCCAACCTCATGGCCCACCGAAAGTAGCATTTCCTCAAGCGGTTCGGTGTCGAGGAGCTTGATGGCAAACCCATCAATCTCGGGAATCGTCTCCAGGCACGCGACCCATTCCACGCGCTCGTGGACGGGGAGCCGGCGTTCGATCTCGTCGCGTTGCTCTTGCGATACGAGCTGGATGTACCGGATCTTTCGTCTCGCGAGTTGCACCGCGAGCGGCCGCCTCGGCATTTTTCTCAGGAACGCCTTGGGCAGGTCCGCATCGCAATCTACGTTGTATCGTACGTGCATGGTTGCACGAAGCTGCCTGACGTCTTCACGCCAATTATCGAGCACGCGGACCTCCTTTCTCCCGTCGTGTCGGGGTTCTGAGCACTACGATACGACGATGCGATGTGATTGTAAATATCCGCCTGTGGCAGTTGCGCGCCATGCCACCGTTCAGTATCCTACGGGCAGTTCCAAGGGGGAATCGATGAACCTGAATAATGCCGTGCCGCGAGAGCAGCTCCGCCTCATCCTGGGCGTGCTGGAGCGAACGAAGCAGCCGTTGATGCGTTCGGAGATACGTCGGAAGGACAAGCGCATCTCCATCGGTACGTTGCACAAGGCGCTCGCAACGCTTGCGGGCGATGGCGACGATAAGCTTCTGAAGCTCGTTGGCTACAAGAGCGTAGGGGGTCGAAGTCAGGGCATTTATGCGCTCACGAAGCGTGGTCGTGAGGAGCTCAAGGCGATGAGCGCAAGGGAAGCGAACGTGCGTCCGGCCGGTTGCGAGGAGCGGTCATGAAGCTGCCGCCCGACGTTGCTATTCTGATGACCCTGCGCGACGGCGACCCCGAGCGGAGAGGTATGCGTATTCGCGTGTTGTTCCACGCGGTCCGCGGCAAGGTCAGCGTGGATTGGCTGCGGTTCAATCGCATCCTGCCATCATTACAGGTGAAGGCGCTTGTTGCGACAATAGGGAAAGACCCATTCCCGGTAGATAAGGGTACGGCCCGCCTGTGGGTCATCACCGATGCTGGCCGGCAGTTTCTGGATGAGCACTCGGCGAAGGAGACACCGAGAACCTGAACGCCCTGCGAGCTTTGAGCTCGCAGGGCGTTGTCGCGTTTCGAGCGTTATTCCTACCGCAGGACGTTCTCTGCCTTGCCGTCCACGAGAATGGTGACATCTTTCACGCCGGTGAACTGCTTCATCGTCTCGGTTATTTGCGCGCGGATGGCTTTCGCGCGGCAGGAGCCGGGCGCGACGTTCCACGCGGCATGGGCGCTCAAGTCGACCGTCGCGGTGTCGTTGTCGATATCCACGGACTGCACGGTGACGCCAGGGCTCAAAGACGTGAAGTATCCAGCATTCCCTTCTTCGCCGGACGGTCCCGCAAAGAGATGCCGCAAAGCTGCTTCTGGCGATGGTTCGGAGGATTCGCGTTCCACGGGAAACACTTTCTCACACACCATCGTCGGGTCCATGACGCCGTTATTGAAGTACGCCTTTACGCGGCCGGTAGGCATCGCAGATGGGCCGGGTATTTGCGCGCCGACCATGGCGAGTTGCTCGCGGTCATTCCTCTTCTCTGAGCTCTTATCCTGCGGCGCGTTCGCGGGCGAACGGTCAAGATACATGCTGGCGATGAGGAGCACCGCGATCGCGGCGATGACGCGCCCGCGCGTCAAGATCCGCCTTCCGCCAGTTCCTTCCTCGGGAGAGAGGGGGAGCGTGGCAGTTGCCTTTGCCGATTCGGGTTTTACGCTCGGCATTGCGGACGCGACCGGAAACGCCGGTACCCATTCCGCTGCCCGTTGCGGTTCGGCCTTTGGTGATTGATATGGAGGCAAAGTTCCCTGCTCCTTGGCCACCGACTGCGCCGGCTGTTGGGCCGGTTTGTGTTCGGGTTGGGGAGAGCCGAAGCCGCTGGATTGTACCGGTTGTTGTGCCGGCCGCTGTCCCGCTGGCTGGTTCCCGCCCCCGACGTTGTTTTGGGGTTGGTTGGCCATAGCTAGAACCTACTCCTTCCGCGACTTGGTTTCAAGAGGATATGCTATACTGACGGACATGTACAAAAAGAAAAAGCTCGCTCGCAAGAAACGCCGCAAGGCGGCAGGGAAGAAGGTTTCCCTCCGGAACCGGTAGAAATACCGGTTCTTTTTTTGTGCGCAGTGGACAACTCAATAACATCAGAGCTAGGATAAGCGCAGTTCCAGACATGCTGAAGCGCTCAGCTGTTCCCACTCGGCACAAGGAGGTTCCCGATGCCAGTTGCCCGGTTGCGCGGTCGGGGAAGATCGTACCGCTCGCGGCCGGAGAATCTCTGGCTGCGGTGGAGTTACTCCAAGCTGGACACGCTCGTCACGTGCCCGATGCAGTTCTGGTTCAAATACGTACTGAAACGTCCGTATCCGCACTCTGCGATTCAGACCGTCGGCACTGCGCTCCACTTCATGGCGAAGCAGTTCTTCACGGTGCGATACAAGAGCGCAGATTCGTTCGCGAATACGTGGAAGGGCTTTTGGGTCGGTGTCATTAAGGGAGAGCACGGCCCGCAAGGCTTCAAGGATGACCCGGTGACGGTCGCGTGGGCGTTCGATGCCGAGCCGTGGTACTGGCTCACAGCGGGAGAGAAAGTCGTACGGGAGTTCTTTGAGCGCAACGAGGACCGGCGGGGAACAGGTATCGGCACGCTCCGCGAGAAGCGATTCGATGTGCAGTGGTACGGATTTGACCTGAACGGCATCTTTGACCGCTTGGACATCGTGGGCGACTCAGCCGTCATCCTGGACTACAAGATGGGTAAGCTTGCCGAGTACATGCTCGATGAGACCATCCAGGGCACCATCTACCAGATCGGCTACGAAGAAAAGCTCCGGATGAAGCGCCCGTTCAACGGACGTCCGCTCGCGGCGATGCAGATCGAGAACCTCTTCACCGGCAAGGTGTCGACGATGCCGCTCCGCGGGAAGTACGAGTTCGCAAAGCTTCATCACTTGATCCGCGAGGCATCAGCGTACGTCCGCGGCATTCTCTTCGGAGATGCGCCGCCGGTGGATCTGGACTTCCGGTACTTCAACCGCGAGCACATGGCGCAACGCACGTTCCTGCCGCGCCTGCCGCGCGGAAAGCACTGCGAGTACTGCAACTTCGTCCGCGACTGCCAGGCGTGGGAGCGGCGCACGGACCAGCCGACGGCCGTATCGCTCTACGTCGCGGTACGGACGGAGATCCGCCGCAAGGAGACGTTAGGACAAACGGAATTCAGCTTCGACTGATATGGTTCCCGGTTGCGCGTGCAACCGGGAACTCTGCTTTTGGTGAGATAAAAAAGTTTGCCGGCCGCGTCCCCGTAGGGGCGCGGCCGGTTGGGGCTCGGCGCGATGATCGAGCTAGGTGGTGGCCAGCTGGAACTTGCCGACGCTCTTGGCGATGGCCTCGTAGCGCTCCGCTTCCTCAAGCTGCGTTGTGATGTCCGCCGCGAGCTCGGTGACTTCCTGCATCTTCTTGGACGTCCTGGCATCCGTCGCGCGGGTAGCGAGGACACCCTGCCGTTGAGCGGCTCTGCTGCGCATCTCCTCGGAAATCGTCTGGACGTGCTCGGTGCGGACGGTCACGTCGATGAAGAACCGCTGGTCCTGGATCGTCACGCTCCTCGCGAGCGACTGCCACGCGCCGAACGCGAGGCCGAACGCGGAGAAGACCGACCAGAAAGCGGCTATCTGGTAGTACAGCACGAGACTCGTTGAGGGGAGCGTGGGGATCCACGAGAGCCCCTGGAACGCGGGGAGCTGCACGCCAGGCACCACGATGTACGGTGCGACCGCCATCGCGATGAGCGTGAGCACCAGGTTCACCGACGCCGTGAAGACGAAAAATCGCGCAACCTTCATCGCATCACCTCTTTTCTTTGCTTCGCCGAAGCGGCGAATGCTGGAAATCACTGTAGCATAAAATACGATAAAAGTCAATTTGGACGTACAAAAACCAGCGCGGGATAATTCCCACATGGCCATCCGTCGCGGAGTTGCAACCATGACGCTCGACACCGGGAGGTGTCCTCCTTGGCTTTTTCAGCGCATGGTGAAATTGGGGCGCGAGATGGTGCGTGAAATCGTGAGAGAGGTGGGGCCCGAGGAGTTCGTGCGGCGTATGGGCGAGCCAGGCTGGTTTCAGACGCTCGGCACGGTCCTTGCGTTCGACTGGAACGCATCAGGCCTCACGACTATCCTCACCGCAGCGCTCAAAGAAGCCATCCGCGGAGAGGAGCGTGAGCTTGGCATTTTCATCTGCGGCGGGAAGGGGAAGACATCGCTCAAAACTCCGGACGAGATAAACGCATGGAGCGACCGATTAGCGCTGCCCGATGCTGCGGCAAATGCGCTTGTCTACAATTCAAAGATGAGCGCAAAAGTGGACAGCTCACTCGTGCAGGATGGCTATCAACTGTACCACCACGCGTTCTTCTTCACGCGCTCCGGGGCGTGGACGGTCGTTCAGCAGGGGATGAATGCTTCAACAAGCTCAGCACGGCGGTATCACTGGCACAGTAAACAACCAAAAGACCTCATCAATGAGCCGCACTCCGGCATTGCAGCGCAAGCGCGCGCCCGCCGCGCCCTGAACATGACTGCGGGTGAGAGCGCAAAGTCACGCGCGTTATCCACGGAGCTCGTCGGCCAAAACTACACAACCCTGATGCGTGATATCACGCTTCTGCGGAAATACGCTACACCCGTTTCCAAAATGGCTCGCGTGCGGACGCCCGAAGGCCAGCTTTCGCTCCTTGAGCTTGCGCCAGTTGAATTTAAGTATCATCCGGTCTTGCACGAGGATTTCCGCAAAAGCAAATATCTGGAGAAGATCTTGTGGAAGCTCTGCGACCAAAAGCCGGGAAGTTATGAAACATTGCTCGCGACCGAAGGCGTAGGACCGAAGACCATCCGGGCACTCGCACTCGTCGCCGAAGTCATCTATGGCGCACGTCCCTCCTACGAAGACCCGGCGCGCTATTCCTTCGCCCACGGCGGCAAGGACGCGACGCCGTTCCCGGTGGACCGGCCGACGTATGATAAAACTATTGAAATCATGCGCCGCGTGCGTGCCCGAGCGGATGCGAAAGGCGCCGTGTCCTTCCATGGTACAATAGCATCGTGAATCGGCTCATGCGTTCGGTCCGCAAGGACCACGAAGCGTACCTCCGCAATTTTGTGTTCGGCGTTGAGGATAGTTTGGTCTCAACGGTTGGACTGCTTTCCGGTATCGCGGTTGCAGGCGTGGAGGTGAAGACCATCGTGCTCACGGGCCTCGTGCTCGTCGTCGTGGAAGCGCTTTCCATGGCGGTCGGGAGCTATCTTTCGGAATATTCTGTTGAGGAGTATGACCATGAGTCCTCGCAGCTCCGCGTGATTTCCGCTGCGGCAGTGATGTTCTTCTCGTATCTCATCGCGGGCTTCGTGCCGCTCGCGCCGTACGCGCTGGGGCTCCAAAACGCGTTCCAATGCTCCATCATCGCATCGCTTGTCGCACTCTTTGCGCTTGGTATTGTTTCGGCGCGTGTTACGAACTCGCGCCCGTTGCCGCGCGGATTGCGGATGCTCGCAGGCGGAGGAGCAGCGATAGCGGCTGGCGTCCTTATCGGGGGCCTGTTCCGGTAGGTAGGAGAAGATTTTGTATAATGAAGATGCGGGGGCGGAGGGGAACAGCTCCCGCAACTTTGTGAACGCTTCCCGAAGATTTGATATGAAAATAGTCCTGAAAGACAGTAGCTCATTCGTCCTGCGTTTTGATGCAAAAGAGGAGGTTTTGGGCGAGCTCAAAGGTTTTTGCGAGAAGAAACAGATCACTGCGGCGTGGTTTTCGGGCATCGGCGCGGCGAGCGAGGTGACCATTGCGTTCTGGAATCCGAAGACGAAAACATACGAGGAGCGGACGATGACGGAGTCGTTGGAGATCGTTTCGCTCACGGGTAATGTCTCAAGCTTGAACGGCCATATTGCCGTCCACGCGCACGGGGCGTTCGCTGATTATGGCCATCGCACCTGGGGCGGGCATGCAACCCGCGTGGTGGTCTCCGCAACGTGCGAGTTAGTCCTCAAGCCGCTTACGGGAACGCTGAAGCGCGCGCCCGACCTTGATACGCGGCTCAATCTATTGCGCTGATCCTGACTTTTTTCTCGGTCGCAAAAATGATATACTGTGTGCGCGATGAAGGGGTTTGAGAAAAATTTTGGCAGTAGGCCGGAAAGGGAAATGCCGGCACCGGAGGCGACGGACATTGAGTTCGCCTATTTTTTTGTCCAACGATTGGAGGAAGCCATCGGAAACGGGAACGAGGCTGATGTGAAATTCTATACCGACGAGGCGCACGTACTCCTCGATAAGTTGAAGGACCCCGCCGCGAAAATGGTGCTTGCGGACAAGCTTGCGGAATACGAAGGAGAAGAACGATTGGCCGCGTAGGAGCCGCTTCAGGCCGTCGACTCAATGTGTATCGCGCCGTCCGGTTCTATCTGGGCAATGTAGGTTTTCACCGCCAAACCGGGAAACTTTTCTTCAACTATTTTTCGCGCCGCATGGAGATCTTCGGCGTGCTTTTTATTCTCCACATCGCGGTCGGGGAATGCCGCACGGCCGCCGTACGCGCCGCAGTCAGTATGGTTCATGAGAATAACCTCGGAGATGTGATGGAGCCGTTTTGAAATCTCTATCTGGCGCAGAACAAGCTCCCGGTCGGCGTCGTTTGTAGGGGAGACGAGATTTTTCGCCGCACCGGCAAGCGAGACAATATCGCAATTATTCATAAGGTCGTTTTGTGCGAACCACTGTTTCAGGTCGCTCCCGAACCGGAAGTCCATGCAGTGGAGAACTAACGACTTGCAGGCATGAGAAGACATACGACAAATAACGAATAGTGAATGAAGGACGACGGGGATATTGTTGCAGAAAAGTTGGAAGGAGGCAATAAAAAACGTAAGGCCTCGCGACGCCGAATGGCGCGCGAGGCCCGAGAGGGTGAGGAGGTCAGGCGGGGACGCCGAGGTCTTTGAGTTCTTGCGGTGCGAGGAGTTTCCGCGCGATGACGTGAGTCGTGGTCTCGATGCGGTCCAGTCGTTGTTCCAGCCGGTCCAGTCGTTGTTCCAGCCGGTCGATTCGAAGGTTGAGTCGCCCTTCCATGTCTCGAATGGCCGCGAGAATCTCCTCCGTGCCATTCCGCCGCTTTTTCTTTTGTGCCACTTGCGCCTCCTTTCCGAGTGGCGTACTGGGGGGATTGTACCAGAATCTTCCCGGTGCGCAAATTCAGGTAAAAACGTAAGGCCTCGCGACGCCAAATGGCGCGCGAGGCCTGAGGGGGTGAGGAGGTACGGTTAGGCCGCGTAGAAGATCTTGCGAACTTCGTCTTCCTGGCAAGACCACTCCCGAGGGCAGAGATTCCATGTTTCCATGGGTTGCTGTCTCTCGGGGCCGTAGTCGAAGTGGCAGTGAGATGCGATGCGTTGCATGTGGATCGGCGGCTTTCCGGCGCGCCGCGTTTCCTGGTCTACCATCGCCTGCAGGCGCTCCTTGGCGACCATCTCGGCACGGGCGCCGAGTTCGCAGAACTGGAACATGTCCATGCTCCAGTGGAGCAGCTGGCCGCAGGGCCAGTGGTTCACGAGATCGCAGGCATCCAGATCTTTGGCGATGTGCCCAATGGCGAGCTGGTACAGGTTGAAGCGCATGACCGCTTCGCGTTCCAGCTCAGTCGGGAAGATCTCAGGTGGGGCGTAGACCAGGTTCGCCGGGCCGCCATGGAGCTGTACTCCCTGACAGACGAGCTCACAACCGTGAGCTTCGTTGTACTTGCGGCTCAGATGCTGCTTGATGTCGGGAACACGGTGCAGGTCGCCGCAACAGCCGAGTACGCAATGCCGCATGGGCCGTCCATCCACCTTCCGGATGATGCGCCTCGGCGTGAGGACCTCCTCCTTGAACCAGATCTCCTTCTCGGTCAGATATCGCAATCGAACCTCCTCGATTTCAGGTTATAGGCAGGGCAAAAACAAAAATGCCCCAGGAACCGGGGCATAGTATAGCACAGAACGATAAATTCGTCCAATGGGCTAGTTCTCGTCCACAATGAACTTCGCGCGGTTGTCGGCGCTGACCTCTACGAAGCCGGATGAAACAGGCACGAAGTGCTCTTTCTTCGCGGCGTCCACAATAGTCATCGTTCCGGCCGCAAGCGCGGAAATGAGCGGTCGGTGATGGTCCAGAATCGTAATCTCACCGCTCGTGGTCTTCACATTCACGGAAGCCGCATCGCCCTCATACAGGATCTTCTTCAGTGAGTAGATAGATACTTTCATAGGGATAGTGTGTCAGGTATCAAGTGTCATGTATCAAGAGCAATAAATTTTCCTGACACCTGATACGTGACACATGATACGTTATTTTACTTCGTCAATTCCGCCTTTCATGTAGAAATTTTCTTCCGGCAAGTCATCATGCTTGCCGTCCAATATCTCGCGGAAGCCGCGGACGGTGTCCTCGCGCTTCACGTACTTGCCCGCGGAGCCGGTGAAGGCCTCGGCGACGAAGAAGGGCTGCGAGAGGAAGCGCTGTATCTTCCGGGCGCGGTTTACGGCCAAGCGGTCGGACTCCGAAAGTTCCTCAATGCCGAGAATGGCGATGATATCTTGCAGTTCCTTATAGCGCTGGAGCGTTTTCTGCACGTCGCGGGCGGTTTCGTAATGTTCCTTGCCGACAACTTTCGGGTCAAGCGCGGTGGAGTTTGACGCGAGGGGATCAACGGCGGGGTAAATGCCGATCTCGGTGAGGGCGCGGGAAAGAACGATAGAGCCGTCCAAGTGGGAGAAGGTCGTCGCCGGCGCAGGGTCGGTGATGTCGTCTGCAGGGACGTAGACGGCCTGCACGGAGGTGATGGAACCCTTGTCGGTAGAAGTGATGCGTTCTTGGAGCTCCGCCATTTCTGATGCGAGGGTCGGCTGGTAGCCGACGGCCGAGGGCATGCGGCCCAAGAGCGCTGACACTTCCGAGCCCGCTTGCGAGAAACGGAAAATGTTGTCGATGAAGAGGAGCACGTCTTTGCGTTCTTCGTCGCGGAAGTATTCCGCCATCGTGAGCGCGGACAAGGCGACACGCGCGCGGGCGCCCGGCACTTCGTTCATCTGGCCGAAAACGAGCGCGGTTTTTTTCAAAACGCCCGAATCTTTCATTTCGTGGTAGAGATCGTTTCCTTCGCGCGACCGTTCGCCGACGCCGGCGAAAACGGATGCACCGCCCGCAACCTCAGCGACGTTCCGGATAAGCTCCTGAATCAAGACGGTCTTGCCGACGCCTGCGCCGCCGAAAAGTCCCACTTTGCCGCCTTTCGTAAACGGCGCGATGAGATCAATAACCTTGATACCCGTTTCAAATACTTCTGTTTTCGTGGCCTGTTCGGCAAATTTCGGGGACTCGCGATGGATGGGCCAACGCTTTTTAAAGTTCGAAGTTCGATGTTCGGAGTTCGAGGCGAGGTCGAGTGCGTTCCCGACAACATCAAATATGTGCCCGAGGGTTTCGGGGCCGACAGGAACCTCTATCATCTTGCCCGTATCCTTCACTTCCGCGCCGCGCGCAAGGCCATCGGTGGACTCAAGCGCGATAGTACGTACCCGCCCAGGTTCAAGATGTTTAACAACTTCTAAAACAACATTGCGATCTTGAACCTGGGCGAGGCTCGCCCCGCCCTGCGGGGCGGCGCGGCCCGCCAAGGAAACTGTGAGCGCGTTGTAGATCGCCGGAAGCTTCTCCTTCTCGTCGAAAGTAATGTCAACGACCGGTCCGATGATTTGAGCGATTTTGCCTGTTTTCATGGTGGTTATTTTATGAGAGATAGGTTTCCGTTGATGATGATTGGTTTTGTAGCTTCGATTTCTGATTTGCAATACGGCATATCCGGAATGGGGTTTAGCAAGAATATCTTTTGACCGAGAACATGCGCGAAACCAATTTCCATCAAGGTGTTTCCGCCAACGTAATTTTTTATACCGTTTTTGTCTAGATTCATAACGAGAATCGCTTCACCACCTTGCATGAGGTTCCAAAATTCACGAATAGCATCAAGGTTGTTCTTCTGGTGGATCTTTATGGTTTCTTTCTCATCGTCCGATTTTCCAATAAAAGGCCCAGCGAGCGTGGTAACAAATGCTTCATGGCCAAGGCCCACGAGGGCATCTTTTGCCTCGATCATCTTTTCAGTAAATTGCATGCTTCCCACAATTCCGATTCGCATATTAGTTGAGTGCTTCCGCTCCTGCGGTAATTTCAATGATCTCCCGCGTGATGGATGCTTGCCGCGACTTGTTGTATTGCAAGGAAAGCTCGCCGGCGAGCTCGCTGGCGTTGTCCGAGGCACTCTTCATCGCGGCGCGGCGGGCGGCATGTTCGGATGCGTTCGCCTCAAGGATGAGGTGGTAGATCTCCATCAAGATAAGATGTCGTCCGAGGTTTTCCAAAATCGCCTCCGCTGACGGTTCAAAAATGTAATCCGTTGATGATTTGCCATTTGCCATTTGCCATTTGCCGTAATCCGCGTACCGCCCCGTTTTCGGGATGAGCTCATCCGCCGTTTCACGGATACGGGCGACGTCAATGGGGAAGAGCTCGCGTCGTACGACCTCCTGTAAAAGTGCCGAGCGGAAATTCATGGAAAAGACAATGACGCGGTCCCATTCGCCGGAGAGAAAACCACTCACGAGAAGTTCCGCGAGCGGCCGCACCTGTTCAATCGTTGTGTAGTCGCCGACGCGCGTATATTTCGCGCGAAGTTTACCTTTCTTTTCTAAATAGTTCGCCGCTTTTTGCCCAACTGCAATAAAAGTCGTTTCCTTGTTGCTTGTCGCATTTGGCATGTCGCTACTCAAAAACTTGTCAAAGTTTTTGATGACGTTCGCGTTGAATGCGCCAGCCAATCCTTTATCCGACGTAACAAGCACGAGCGCGGTCTTTTTTACGGCGCGCTTCTCGAATATCGGCGGAAGAGCGGCGTGTCCAGTTGCGGAGATGTTCGCTAAAAGTTCCAGTGCGGTATACGCATACGGACGGGAATTCAGGGCAAGCTCTTGGCTTTTGCGCATCTTCGTCGCGGCGACGAGTTCCATCGCGCGCGTGATCTGATTCACGTTCTTCACGCCCGCGATGCGTCGTTTGAGGTTTTGGAGGGATTCGGCCATGAGTTACGCAAAGAATTTCTCGATCGCTGTTTTCAACTTCTCCTCCGTCTCGGCCGAAAGTTCCTTCGTCTCGCGGATGGTGCTTAGAACTTCTTTGTGGAGTTGTTCCATGTACTCCACGAATTCGGCTTCTTTTTTCTTCACCTCCAGCACGGGGACGGCATTGAAGTAACCATTCAAGGTCGCATAGAAGATGACGACCTGCTTCTCAAAGGGAAGCGGCTCAAGGTCGTTCTGTTTCAATATCTCCGTAATGACCTGGCCCTGCTGGATGCGCTTCTTGGTCGCTTCGTCAACGTCCGATGCGAACTGTACGAAGGCCTGCAGTTCGCGGAACTGCGCGAGCTGGAGCCGGAGCTTTCCGGCAACTTTTTTCATCGCCTTGGTCTGAGCAGAAGAACCCACGCGCGAGACGGAAAGCCCCACGTTCATCGCCGGGCGCACGCCTTGGTTGAAGAGGTCCGTTTCCACGTATATCTGTCCGTCGGTGATGGAGATGACGTTCGTCGGGATGTAGGCCGTCACATCGCCCAATTGCGTCTCAATGATGGGAAG
>CAZMPQ010000012.1:11454-22457 GCA_964568535.1 uncultured Candidatus Saccharibacteria bacterium | reverse complement strand
CGATAGACGACTCCATCTTCGCCATCGCCGCACAGGAGCTCGGATTCGTCGGCGCAGCGGTCATCGTCGCGCTCTTCGCGCTCCTCGTGTACCGACTCCTTTGGCTCGCCGGGCACGTGCGCGACGATTTTGGCGCGACCGCGCTCACCGGCTTCGCCATCATCATCGCGCTCCAATCCATCGTGAACATGGGAGCGATCTCCGGCCTGATTCCCTTGACCGGCATTCCGCTGCCCTTCGTAAGTTACGGCGGCACGGCGCTCGCGGTGTTTCTCACCATGAGCGGCATCGCGGTCAATATCTCAAGGTATACATAAATCTAGTGTAAAATAAACAGCAATGGCTGATATTCGCATCGTTTTGACAGGCGGGGGGAGCGGGGGACACATCTATCCTCTTCTTGCCGTGCTGCAGGAGATAAAAGAACAGCTCCGTGCGAAGAACGCCACGGCGGAGTTCATCTACATGGGACCGGCGGATTCCTATTCGGCCGTCCTGCAATCCGCGGACGTAAAATTCCGCGCCATCGCCGGGCCGAAGCTCCGGCGGTATGCGTCGTTCGGAAACCTCCTGGACATCCCGAAGTTCTTCGTCGCATTGTTCCAAGCCTGGTGGCAGCTCTTCACGCTCATGCCGGACGTCGTGTTCTCCAAAGGCGGACCGGGAGCGCTGCCGGTCGTGCTCCTCGCATGGTTCTACCGCATCCCCGTCATCGCCCACGAGTCGGATATTTCGCCGGGCCTCACGAACCTCCTCTCGCGCCCGTTCGCGAAAAAAGTGTGCGTTACGTTTGAGCAAGCAATGCCGTACTTCGGCCCGAAAGGCGTCCTCACGGGAAATCCGGTGCGCCTATCGCTCCGCGCGCCGCAGGTCGCGAAAGAAACCGGGAAGAAAGAGCTGGGTTTCTCGCCGACCGAGCCGCTTGTCGTCATCCTCGGCGGTTCGCAGGGCTCCCAGCGCATCAACGAGTTCATCGCGTTGAACCTCAAGGAGCTCATCGGCATGACGCAGGTACTCCATCAGTGCGGAACAGCGAATCAGGGATATATGGAAAAATTAACGAAGGCGGCGCTCGCCGAAGCGAACGCAGTGACCAAAGCAACGCGCTACCGGCTCGTGCCGTATCTTGAGGACCGCGAGATGTCCGTCGCGCTCGCGGCCGCCGACGTCGTCGTCGCCCGCGCGGGAAGCGGCACCATCGCGGAACTCGCGCTCTATGGGAGGCCGGTCGTCCTCATTCCGCTCGCGGGCTCGGCGAACGACCACCAGCGGGCGAATGCATACGCCTTCGCGAAACAAGGCGCAGCGATCGTCATAGAAGAATCCAACATGCAGTTCGGCATCTTCGCCGGGCAGCTCAAGACCGTGCTCACCGGCGGTGAACTCGCAGAGAAGATGGGATCTGCGATGCGCCAGCTCGCAAAGCCAGACGCGGCGCGCGCCGTGGCGGAAGAAGTGCTCAAAGCGGGACTCGTGGATATCGCATAGATTTTACCGAGCTTTTTGGCCGGCCAGACGGGACAAAATGGCCGTTTTGGGTTAGAATGGGGATGTGACGGCCTCAGATACCAAAACCGAGGTCCGGGTTCGGTACGCTCCAAGTCCGACCGGTCTTTGGCATATCGGCAGCGCCCGGACGACGCTTTTCAACTGGCTGTTCGCCAAGAAGAACGGCGGAGCGCTCATCGTGCGCATTGAAGATACCGATACGGAACGCTCCAAGAAAGAGTATGAAGCGAACATTTTTGCCGGACTCGCGTGGCTCGGTCTTGATTACGACGAGGGACCTGTGTGGCAAACGGTGAATGGCGAATGGACTGCAACCGGCGAAAAAGGGGACTATGGGCCATATCGCCAAAGCGAACGGAAACCCATCTATCGAACATACCTGGAACGCCTGACTCAAGAGGGGCGCGCATATCCCTGTTACTGCACCAAAGAGGAGCTTGAGGCGGAACGGCAGGCGCTCCAAGCGCAAGGGCTCCCGCCGAAATACAGCGGGCATTGCCGCGGACTCACCGCGCCGCCCGCCGGCAAACAGGCGGAATCCATCCGGTTTAAGATGCCCGACACGACCGTCTCGTTCACTGACCTCGTCCGCGGCGTGCTGCAGTTCGATGCGAGCCTGTTCGGGGACATCATCATCGCGAAAGATTTGGACACGCCGCTCTATAATTTCGCCGTCGTTGTGGATGACGAACTGATGCAGATAACGCACGTCGTTCGGGGCGAGGACCACATCGCGAACACGCCGAAGCAGATCCTCATGCAAACAGCCCTTGGTTTCCGGCAACCCGTGTACGCGCATATCCCGCTCATCCTGAATCCGGACCGGAGCAAGATGTCCAAACGCTATGCCGAAACGTCCGTGACGAGCTATCGCGACGACGGATACCTGCCGGATGCGCTCGTGAATTTCATGGCGCTTTTGGGCTGGCATCCGCAGGACGACCGCGAAGTGCTCTCGCGCGAGGAGCTCGTGCAGGCCTTTGACATGAAACGCGTACAAAAAGCCGGCGCCGTGTTCAACCAGGAGAAGTTGGACTGGCTGAACCGAGAATACATGAAGCATCTCGCGGCCGAGGACATTCTTGCACGGCTCCTGCCGCATCTGCCCGCGGACCACGGGCTGACGCGGGAACAAACGCTCCGCATCGTGGAACTCTTGCGCGACCGCGCGAGAACGTTGAACGATTTCGTAACGCACAGCGAGCTTTTTTTCCGCGAGCCGCAATACGACGGTGCGTTGCTCGTCTGGAAAAACGATGATGCGGAGAAGGCTCGCGCCGCACTCGGTGAACTCACGCAGACCTTGACGGCGCACGATGGCGCGTGGGACCGCGATACGCTCCTCGCAACACTGGAGCCGCTCGTCGCCGCACGCGGGCGGGGAAGCGTGTTCTGGCCGCTCCGCGTCGCGCTCTCCGGCCTCCCGGCATCGCCCGATCCCATTGATATCGCGACTGTGCTCGGCAAAGAACGCACGCTCGCGCGCCTTGCACAGGCCGCAGCATTGCTTCACGGATAGACATATGCACCTCATTCCACCGTCATACATTGTCATGCGTACCATCGCCACGCTGTTCTTTATCATCGCGGCGCCGTTCCTCGTGCTCGGCCAAACGGCAGAACCAGCGCCGGAGACGCCGACCGTCGTCGATACCGGGCCTTCGCGCCAAGACCTTGAGGCGCGCATCAAGGAAAAATCGGATGCGCTTGAAAAAGTGAATCAGGAGCTCCAGAAAACCGAGGAAAGCTTGCAATCAACGCAGGCGCAGAAAAGTTCGCTCCAGCGCGAGCTCGGCAAACTCCAAACGAATATCGGCCAGCTGGAGCTTGGCATCAAGGCAGACACGATCGCCGCCGAAAAGCTCGGCCTCGAAGTGGAATCGCTCCAATACGACATCCGCGACACCGAACGCACCGTTGCGAGCAAGGCGGACGCTGTGGGGCATCTCCTGCGAGAGCTCCAACAGCGCGGCGATGAAAATTTGCTCGTCATCTTTCTGCGCAATGCAAGCTTGGCGGACAGTGTGTGGGAAACGCAGACCTTGAAGAACTTCCGCGCCCAGCTTGCGGTAGACATCGCTTCGCTCACGAACTTGCAGACCGAACTTGCCGCGAAACTGAAGCTTGTATCCGCGAAAAAAACGGATATTGAGGTCCACCAACAGACCCTCGCCGCAAAAAAGAACCTCGTGGAGGACCAGAAACAGACACGGACCGTCGTGCTCCAACAAACGAAGAACAAAGAGACGGAATATCAGAAACAGCTTGCGGAGCTCAAAGCGCAGCAGGATTCCATCTCCGATGAGATAGCCGTCATTGAAGAAGAGCTGCGCATGAAGTTCGATGTCGGCCTTTTGCCGGCGAAGCGCCCCGGGGTCTTCGCCTGGCCGGTGCAGATGGTCTCGGCCGGCGGAAAGGGGAGAGTGACCCAGCATTTCGGCGAGGTGTCACGCCTCTACCGCGGCAAGCCCCACAACGGCTTGGATATCGGCGCACCCGTCGGCACGCCGGTCTTTGCCGCCGAGGACGGCACGGTGACCCGCGTGGACAATAACGACCGGAGCACGTGGAGTAAATATCAGTATGGGAAATATATTCTCGTAAAGCACAACAACAACCTCACGACGCTCTACGCACACTTGTCCAAATACGCCGTACAGGCCGGCCAGCAGGTAAAACGCGGCGAGCTTATCGGCTATGTCGGCGCGACCGGCTACGCGACGGGTGCGCATCTGCACTTTGGCGTCTACTGGTCCGCGAGCGTTCAGCTGAAACCTGTCCCGCCGGCCGCCGGGCTCGTTCCCATCGGCGTCATCGTTGAGCCGGAGGATTATCTCTGATGAGAATGAGAAAAGAGAATTGCACATCATGAAATTCTCCATGCCCAAGAATCAGCGTAATCTGCAGACCATTGCCCACGACGCAGGGTATCAATTGATCGGCACGACGCCGGAAGGGGAGTTGAATTGCGTGCGCCGCTTGGGCGGCGACTATCCGCGCTTCCACCTCTACGTCCGCGAGAGCGGAGAACAGTTCATTTTCAGCCTGCATCTTGACCAGAAGAAGCCGTCGTACGGCGACGAGACGGCGCATAGCGGCGAATATGATGGCGATATGATCAAGGACGAGGTGTATCGCATCGCTCAATATGCAACATAGAACGCATGCCCTCCGCCGAGACCAAGACCTGCCAGAGCTGTAAGCAACCGTTCGTCATTGAGCCGGACGATTTCGCGTTCTACGAGAAGATACAGGTTCCGCCACCCACGTGGTGCCCGGAGTGCCGGCTCATGCGGCGGCTCACCTGGCGGAACGAGCGGGCGCTTTATAAGCGGACGTGCGATTTATGCAAGGGGGATATCATCGCCATGTATCCGGCGAATACCACATTCCCGGTCTACTGCCGGGACTGTTGGTATTCGGACAAATGGGATGCAACAACCTACGGCCGCGCGTACGACTTCTCGCGACCGTTCTTTGAACAGTTTCACGAACTCATGCAGGTCGTGCCGCAAATAGCGCTCCAGGTAAGCACCAGCCCCGGCTCCGAATACGTGAACCAAGTCGCGAACTGCAAGAACTGTTATCTCATCGCGTCGGGCTCGGACAATGAAGATTGTATGTACTGTTATCGCATATTGAACTCAAAGAATGTTGTGGACTCAAGCTTTATGCATCGCTCCGAGTATTGTTATGGATGTGTACAATCGCTCGAAATGGCCAATTCGCAGTTCGTTGTCGACGGCATCGGTTCGTCCGATATTTCATTCTGTACCGATGTGCGAAATTCGCAGGGCTGTTTCATGTCAGCCAACCGGAGACAGGCGAAGTATGTGTTCAAGAATGAGACGCTGCCGAAAGAACGCTATGAAAAGTACATGGCGGACGTAGATACAGGTTCTTATAAGAAACTTGAATCGTATCGAGCAGACTTTCGGAAGTTGCATGAGCAACGGCTCAATAAATATATGATCAGCAAGAACGCACCAGGTTGCACTGGGAATGCGGTTGCGGAATCTACGGAATGCAAACAGTGTCTGAATGTGAATCGTTTAGAACGCTGCTCGTTCGCGCTCATGCTCGCTGATGCGAAGGATTCCTACGACGTAAATAATGGTTGTTGCCAGATGGAACTTGCGTACGAATGCTCAACGGTCGGCGTGAATACCTATAACACAAAGCTTTCCGCGGACGTATGGCCGGATGTGCGCAATACGACCTATTCGCAGTCCTGCCGCAACGATGTAAGCGACCTTTTCGGTTGCGTATCGCTCCGTAAAAAACAATATTGCATTTTGAACAAGCAATATACGAAAGAAGAATACGAATCGCTTGTACCGAAGATCATCGCGCACATGAGCGAGATGCCGTATACGGATAAGAAGGGGAGAGTGTACACATACGGTGAATTCTTTCCGCCCGAATTATCGCTCTACGCATACAATGAAACTCCGGCGCAGGATTATTTCCCGAAAACGAAATCAGAAGCTGAGGCACTCGGCTTTACATGGAACGATACGGAGAAAAAACATTACGACATAACCATCGCCGCGAAAGACCTCCCAGACCATATCAAAGATATTTCGGATGATATTGTGCGACAGATCATCGGGTGCGGGCACGAAGGCGAATGTAACCACCAGTGTCCAGGCGCATTTCGCATTACATCATCGGAACTGCAATTTTATCATCAAAAAAATATTGCATTGCCGCGGCTCTGTCCGAACTGTCGTCACTATGAACGATTCGCGTTGACGAATCCGTACCGGCTGTGGAATCGGGAATGCGCTTGCGTCGGTCCGGCGTCCAAAACCGGCTCATGGAAGAACTCAGCCGACCATTTCCACGGCAAAGAACCCTGTCCGAACCGTTTTGAGACCTCCTATGCGCCGGAACGGCCGGAAACCGTGTATTGTGAGGCGTGCTACAATGCAGAAGTAGTCTAAGTAAAAGTTCTCGCGCTCGTCGTATACAATGATGCGAGTCCGTTTTGCGAAAGAATAGAGTTCTGTTGCAAAACGGACGAGAGTTTTTGCGTCAGATATTGTTATTCGAGGACCAGAAGGAAGAGAGCCCAACAACGACATCTGAGCAAACGCCAAACTAAAGCCATCTATACATCTGACGCAAAAGCTATGTTGTGCGACAGTATATAGCTCAGGAAACCCTATGAAAAAGCCCTCTTCCCTACGAAAGCCACTGGTACACTTCATCGGCATTGGAGGCATTGGTATGAGCTCCCTGGCGCAGTGGTTTTTGGCTCAAAATTGGGCTGTTTCGGGCTCGGATATCGCCCGGAGCGTCGTTACAGACGACCTTCAAAAAGCAGGCGTACAGGTCAAAATTGGGCAGAAAAAGGCCCATATTCCTCCCGAGGCGGACCTTGTGGTCCATACAAAGGCCGTCCGGGCGGATAATCCCGAATTCCGGGAGGCAAAGCGCAAGAACATCCCTTGCCTAACCTACCCAGAAGCGGTGGGTTATTTGACCCGGAATCACGAGACCGTCGCCGTTTCTGGAGCGCACGGCAAGTCCACAACGACCGCACTCGCCGCGCTCACGCTCATGCGCGGCGGATTGGATCCGACCGTCATCATCGGAACGCGTTTGCGCGAGCTGCCGCATAAAAACTTTCACGCGGGAAAGAGCTCGTGGCTCGTGCTTGAGGCGGACGAGTACGGCAAGGCGTTCCACGAGTACTCTCCCCTCTTTGCTATCGTAACAACGATAGATGCCGAACATTTGGATACGTATGGGAACCTCACGGGCGTCAAGAAAGGATTTTTGCGCTTTTTAGCGAACGTTCGCGCTCACGGAACGCTGATATTGAACAAAGATGATAAAAATTTGCGCTCGCTACGCGCGCAAATTTTGCAAAGTGCAAAGAGCAAATCGCTGCGAGTTATTTGGTATTCGCAAAAAGACCGCGATGCGAAAAATGTTTCGCGCGCGCTTGCGATCCCCGGCCGGCATAATGTTTCAAATGCGCTCGCCGTGCTCCGGCTCGCGCAGGTGCTCGGCATTCCAGAACGCGTTGCGTTCGATACGTTCAAGAACTATCACGGCTCCTGGCGCCGATTTGAATACCGAGGAATGTGTCAGGTGTCAGGTGTTAGGTGTCAGGTTTTTGATGACTATGCGCACCATCCGACCGAGATCCGCGCGACGCTCCAAGCATTCCGCGAGAAGTATCCCCGCTCCCCGCTCATCTGCGCATACCAACCGCACCAAGCAGAACGATTGAAGCGCTTGTGGCGCGAATTTCAAGACGCATTCGCACTCGCGGACTACACGCTCATGCTCCCGACCTATCGCGTTGCCGGCCGCGATAAAGAACATCCAACATACAACGCGAAAAAGCTTGTGGAAGCCATCTGGAAGCGCCACCCAAACCAGCGGACGTTCTATGTGGAAAACCCGAGAAACATTCGGAAGGCAATAACTACATTGCTGCAAACCCTGCCTCCTAACTCCTATCGCCTATCTCCTATTGTAGTCATGATGGGCGCCGGGAACATCGTGGATTATACGAAACGTTTGCTATAATCAGCTCCGCATGTTCAGTTCCTACCGCGATGCGGACCAGTTCAAGACCGAGAACGGCTACGAGATAGACGGCGTGTGGTATCCGCGCGTCACGAAGATCGTCGGCATCAAGGCGAAGCCGGCGCTTCTTTTCTATTACGCCGAAGCGCCGAACTATTCAAGCGCGAAGGCGTCTATGGAGGAATCTGCGAAAGAAGGCACGATGGTGCACGAAGCGGCAGAAGCCATCCTCGTCGGGAAAACGCCCGACGTTGACCCGCAGATCCGTCCGGCCATCGCCGCGCTCACCGATTTTTTGACACATACGAAGGTGGACACGCGGCCGGAGCTTGTTGAGCGGCGCATTTTACATAAGGACCATCGCTACGCGGGCACGATAGACGCGCTCGCGACGATCGGCGGCAAGTTCGGCGTCTTGGACATCAAGACCTCCCAGGCGGTGTATCGCGACTATAACCTGCAAACCGCGGCGTATAATGAAGCGCTCAAGAACGAATTTCCTGAGCTCGTGACGCGGTGGATTCTCCGCTTGGACCAATTCCAAACGTGCAACCGCTGCTCGGCAACGAAACGCACGAAGGGCGGACGCGTGAAGGTCCGCAGGAACGGCGGCGCATTCGTCTGCGGCCCGACAAGCCACGACTGGGCGGAACCGAAAGGCGTTGCGGAACTCCACGAATTCCCCTCCTGGCAAAGCGACTTCAAAGCCTTCCTCGGTGCGAAACAGTTATGGGAGTGGGAGAACGAAAACTGGCTCCAGCAGATCGGTTACTACTGACCAGAACCCGTATCGCTGCACTGTTCAATAATGATGGGCACGCGAGCGTCTCGCGCGGTGAGATACCCGAGCGCGTAACTTGTCGTGGAAATGAGGAACACGGCGACCGCAATGATGATCTCCTTCCGATAGCGCAAGAACGTTTCTTTCATGAGTTCTGCCGATATACAGTTATGTTACAATTGTAACATAACCGTATTTCGTGTTTTGTGTACCGCTTCGGGTTTCATGTTTCACGCTCCATACTTCATGTTTCATGCTTCAGGTTTCAAGCTTCAGGTTTCAGGCCTAGAATGCTAAGAGCGACTGCCATTTGTCGTAGAGCGCGTTCGTCGCACGGATGTCGCCGACGTTGTATTTCGCGATGTCCAGATACTTCTTCTTCTTGAAGAGCGGCGCGACGTCGTCACCGGTGACGCCGCCGGACTTTGGGCTTTCTATTCCGAACGCGCGGCACCACAGATGCAAACTCCCCTTCTTCCGTGCCGCGCCATAGAACGTCAGCTGTTCCTGGAGGTCGATGTGAAGCGCGTCGGGATTATGCTGGTAGAGATATCGGCCGCGCATGAGGTCCTTCGACGGGCGGATGCCGTGGATGGCCGAACGCGTCATGAGGAATGGCACATCGAATCCCCTGCCGTTAAAAGTGATAAAGACCTGATATTGCTTCGCCGCGTCCCAGAACTTCCGTATCATCGCCTCTTCGGTCATCTGCTTGAAGGTGATGCCGTCCTCCGTTATCTCCTCGTTCTTTTGGCCGGGCGCTTGATAGTACACCGCGCCTTCGTTCCGGTCGCCGTCCAACATCCCGATGGCGACGATCTGTCCCGTCAAGGGCGAAAAGCCAAGGCCCTGCTTCAGGTCCTCCAATGCGCGCTTGTAATCATCCTCATTGTCGGACTCGCGGCGTATCCAACGCGTGAGGTTGTCCTGCGTCGCGTGGTCCAGCGAGTCAAACTCCTCGCCGATGGTCTCGATATCGAATACGAGCTTACGGGATGAGGTCATGGCTATGAGCGTACCGCGATGGCGGTGCGCGAAGCAAGTGATATTGCGCCAATGCGATGTTTATGCTACAGTATTCCGGTCAATCAGAGCCCTCGCGGGCATCATTTCTATGGCGCATACCAAAGCAGGAGGTTCAACAAAACTCGGACGCGATTCGCGCGCAAAACGGCTCGGCGTGAAGATCCACGACGGCGAGAAGGTCTCGGTCGGCGAGATCATCGTCCGCCAGCGCGGCACGAAGTACTACCCCGGCGCGAACGTGAAACAAGCGGGCGACGACACGCTCTACGCAATGAAAACCGGCGTTGTGCGGTTCCGCACGCGCCAAAAGCGCAGTTTTGACCGCTCGACACGGACCGTTACGGTCGTCGCTGTCGCCGCATAGCCAAAAGCGAGTTCAACGCTCCGCGCGTTCCAGAATGACCGTCACGATGGCGGTCATTCCTTGTTTGAGGCCAAGCGTCACACGATGCTCGCCGAGCGTCTTCAAGGGATGCTCAAGCTCAATATCAATGCGTTCCGGCCCGAGCCAGCCGTGGTCGCGCATCGCTTTGAGGATGGCTTCTTTCGTCACGGACCCGAACACGGCGCCGCTCTCGTCCGCGCGCACCGGGAACGTGAGCCGCAACTCGCCCAACCGGTTCCGGAGCGCCGCGAGCCGTTCCATCATCTCCCCTTCCTCGTGCGCCTTCCGCGCTTGCGTCGTAGCAAGCTGCGCAAGGTTTCCCGGCGTCGCCGGGAGCACTAATTTCCGCGGCAGCAGATAGTTCTTCCCAAACCCTTCGGCAACATCCTTTATCTCGTACTTTTTTCCGATACCCCGAATGTCCTGCAATAAGATGACGCGCATAGAAAAATAGAAAATAGGAATAAGGAGCGGATTACGGCGTGAAGCTGAACCGCATGGAGCTTTGTTTCACGATCTCGCGCATCATGCGCAACGCTTCCGTCAGCTGTACATCGTTCCCGGACGCAATGTCCTCGTCGGATGGCACGACTTCCACATCGGGCGCCAGTCCCTCTCGTTCTAATATCTTCCCCGATGGCATGACCCAGTGCGCGATGGTGAGCTTCAGCGTGGAGCCGTCGCGAAGATCCACGAGCTGTTGGACGGTCCCCTTCCCAAAGGTGGTCTGCCCGACGAGTTGGACGCCGCGGTTAT
>CAZMPQ010000012.1:0-11444 GCA_964568535.1 uncultured Candidatus Saccharibacteria bacterium | reverse complement strand
GCGGTTATCGCGCAATGAACCGGCCAATATCTCGGACGCCGACGCCGAACCTTCGTTCACGAGCACAACGACGGGGAATTGTTTGAGCGCGCCGGTGCCTTGCGCACGCAACTCATCCAGAACGCCTTGGCGAGATTCTTCTTTCACCACCAGCGTGCCGCGCGGCAAAAACCACCCCGCAATGTCCACGGCGACCTCCAGGTAACCGCCAGGATTGTTCCGCAGGTCAAGCACCATCCCCTGCGCGCCCTGGAGCAGAGTTTTGAGGAGCGCCTGGCGGAACAGCTCCGACGCGTTCGCATTGAAGCTGTGCAATTTGATATAGGCGATATCACCCTCGCGAACTTCGGCATCCAAGGTCGGCGCAATGATGGTGTCGCGGATGATGGGGAAATCCTTCGGGACATCCCACCCCTTGCGCAGGATCGTGAGCACTACTTCCGTCCCCTTCGGGCCGCGTATCATCCGCACGGTCTCATCTATCGAGAGACCGTCCGTTGACGAGGTGTTCACGAGCAAGATGGCGTCTCCCGGCAGGAGGCCCGCCCGCTCGGCCGGCATCCCCGCGAGCGGCGCGACGACGACGATCAAGCCATCGCGCTTGCCGATCTCGGCGCCGATGCCTCCGAAATTCCCCTGCACATCCTCCTCAAATTTCTTGCTGTCCTCGGGGTTGAAGAATTCCGAATAAGGGTCCTTGAGCGACCCGACGAGCCCCTGCATTGCGCCGTACACGCGCTCCTGCGTGCCGACGGCCGTCGCGTTCAAATGGTGCGTGTCTATCGCATCCCACGCCTCCCAGAACGAACCGAAGTCGATGCGCGAGGCGTTCCCTTCGGGATCCACATCGGTCACGCCGCGGATGAGGAGCGTCTTCGGACGTTCCACGCCCGTCCGGTAGCCGAAATATACGCCGCCGACGAACGTGGCGGCGAGCAGACCTGCTCCAACGATACCGAGAATGAACTTTTTGAGCATACGCAGAACAGTGTCATTCTACCTGAAGAGACAAGCCGGAGCAACGCACCGGTTGCGGCGCATTCGGTTTGTCCCGTAGAATGTCCGTATGGGCAAGCGGAACTACCTGGAGATGCTCCGTGAGCGCGGGAAGCGCTCGCGCGTCTACCAACAGCACCAGCTCCTCGGCCTTGAACTTGCGGAACTCCTCCGCGACCCCGCGCACAAATCGCTCTATATCAAGCTCGCGAAGGAACGAAATGCGCACGAGCTCCGCGAGCTTGCGCGCGCGGTCGCCGAACGGAGAGGTGTGCGGAATCGCGGCGCGCTCTTCATGTATCTCCTCGCAAATCCCAAGCCCGGTGCGCGGCCGGCGAAGAAACGACGCGCAAAAAAGACCGCGACCGCATGACCATGGAGCACATCTGGAACATCGCTGACAAGCGCGAGGAAAAGTTCCTGCGTACGAAAACGCGCCACGTGGAGTTCGAACGCGACGGCGGCATCCGCTCCGGCGATATCGCACTCGCCCGCAAGGATGTTGATGCCCTCCTGCGGAACATGCGGAAGATGATGCGCGCCGCAAACGGCGTGGGCCTCTCGGCAAACCAGATCGGGCTGCCCATCCGCCTCTTCGTCGCTGCGGTTCCCTCGGACCAGGGCGAAACGCGTTTTTACGCCGTATGGAACCCCGTCCTCGAGAAGGTGACGAGTGATACGGTGCTGCTTGAAGAAGGATGCTTGAGCATCCCCGACGTATACGGCGACGTACCGCGGGCCGGGAGCGTCGTCCTCCGCGGACAGGACAAACAAGGAAAACCGCTGAAGATAAAAGCATGGGGGCTTCTCGCGCGCGTTTTTCAGCACGAAGTGGACCATCTGGACGGGAAGTTATTCGTGGACCGGACGAAGGGTCTCCGAAAGACCATCCTGAAACATGAAGCCTGAAACCTGGAGCATGAAACATGAAGCCTGAAACATGAGATATGTATTTTTCGGCACGCCGGAATTCGCCGCTATCGTATTAGAGCGGCTCCTTGACGCCGGCCTGCCGCCCGTTGCGCTGGTTTGTAATCCCGACCGCCCGGTCGGACGGAAGAAGATTTTCATGGCGCCGCCGGCGAAGGCATTGGTCATGAAACATGAAACCCATAGCATTCCCATACTCCAGCCGGAACGGCTGGACGAAGGTTTCAGGCTTCAGGCTTCAGATTTCATGCCGGAGCTCTTCGTCGTCGCCGCATACGCGAAGATCATTCCGCAGTCCATACTGGACATCCCCGCGCACGGCACGGTCGGCGTGCATCCTTCGCTTCTTCCCCGCCTCCGAGGCGCCTCCCCCATCCAATCGGCGATATTGACCGGTGAACCGAAGACCGGCGTATCGCTCTACGCCATGGACGCAGCGATGGACCACGGCCCGGTCTACGCAATGGAAGAGCTCGCTGACTACAAACCCGCAAACGACACGACCGAAACGCTCCTCCCCCGCCTCGCCGACCTCGGCGGACGGATGCTCGTTGAGCTCCTGCGGCGCGCGGAACGCGGCATGCCGCCTGCGATACCGCAGGACCACGCGCAAGCGACCTTCACGAAGAAGTTCGCCACAGAGGACGCTTTTGTCGCGCCCGAAGACCTTGCGCGCGCAGAATCTGGCGATACCGATGCGGCGCAGAGCATCCATCGGAAGATACGCGCCTTTCACCCCGAGCCGGGCGCCTGGACAGTTTTGAATAACAAGCGCAGAAAACTCCTCACGGCAGAGATTCGCAAGGGACAACTGGTCATCACGACGTACCAGGACGAAGGCAAGAACCCCGTCGCCCGATAGTACTTTGCCGCACGTTCCAGAACGGCACGACGAACAGAAAAACTACTATGTTACAATTGTAACATAGTAGTATACGGTGCGCAGGACCTACCCACTTCTTACTCCCTGCCCGAAACCTTTTGGGCTTTGGTATTTGAACTTTGAACTTTCGCTAGATATCCCTCTCCAGCTCCCACACCTCCTCGCCGATATAGCGCTTCACCGTTTCCATATCCTTCAATATCTTCTGCTCACGCTCTTTCTCTTCCGCCGGCAATTCGCCCGATTCTTTCATCCGCTGCACCGCAGCGAACTCCGTTTCAATATCGCGCCGGAGGAGTGCGAACCCGCGCCGGATGGATTCTTCCGCGCGCCGCGTCTCCGTACGCAGCCGCTCGCGCTTCTCGCGAATGGCCTTGCGGTAGCGGAACGCGAGCCATACTTGCCCCGCGAGCGCGAATGCCAGGATGAGCGCAATGACCAGATAGATAAGCTCATAGCTCAAGCGCGATGCCCCGAGCTGGATAGCGGTCGGCGCAACCGTGAGCGCGAACTGCGGGCTCGGCGGGCTCTCTAAACTTCCCAGCTCGCCCTGTGTCCAGATAAGATACTTGCCGCTCGTGAGGAAGGTCGGGAAGGTGTAGAACCACTTGCCGTTCTTCCCAGCTGCGACCTCGTGCTTCAGCGTCTCGCCGCTCGTCAAGCTCTGGACATAGATGCGCACCATGCTGCCCGGTACGTCCGATGTCCCGCCGACATAGAGGATGTCGCGGTTCGTGATCTCTTCCGGCACCATCTCTACAATGGGCGGCGAAAGTTCTGCAGGCGCGCCCTCAAGCTCGGATGCCGCGCGCGCTGTCTGGCCGGCGAAGAGCCCCGCGAGGGTCACGCTAAGCGCGAAGAGCGCAAGGAGCGCTTTCCCGCCCTGACCGTACTTTTCCTTGAGCGCTTTGAGCTCGTCCAGCTGCTTCTGCACATCCGGCGCAATGCCGCTCTTCCCGCTCAGGATGGTGTGGAGCTCATAATGGCTATGCCAGAGACGGCGCACGACAATGCCCGCGATGGCAACCAGAACGCAGAGCAATACAAATATCCACGACCACGGCACGACAACATTGCTCCGTATCTTCACGCCTGCGCCAGAGACGATGTCCAACGCGTAAGTGACGATATCCAATCGCTGGGTCTTTTGCGTGTAGTTCCCCGCCTTGTCGAACGCCCGCACGATGACATCATACGAGCCATAATCCAAGGACGGCACGTAGGGACTTGCAGCTTCAATGAAGAAGGACTGCTCGCCGTTCTCGGCGGCATCCGCCTTCCGCGGCGAGAGCGATACGAGGCGCACCTCATAGTGATCGATGCCCGACAAGCTGTCGGTCGTATCAAAGGCGATGGACGGACGCATGGAGGTCGTGCGCGTCGCGGGAGCTATCTCGATGGGGAAATCCGCCGGCGGCGTGGTGTCCACGCGCGCGGCAAAGTGCGTCACGCCGCCCCAGGCACCGGCACGAAGCGCCTTAATGTGAAAATAATGTGCGCCGTCCTCAAGGTTCTTGTAGGTCTGCGTCGTCTTTGTGCTCTCGGGCGTATCGTCGGGATAGTCCACGGGGTCACCGCTCAATACATAGCTATAGCCCTGCGCCTGTTCGCCGCCCCATTCAAAGGTGACGCTATTCGTGTTGTACCATCGTTCCTGGTCTGGATGCGTCGGCGAGGTCACGGTAGGGCCTGCAGGCGGCGGAAGCGCAAGATGGTACACGCCGCTCGTCGTCTGGCCCAAAATGTCCGTGCCGCGGCCGTCGTTCAAGAGCACGCGCGAACCGTCGGTGAACTTCAGGATGGCCGTGCCGATATTCGTCACACGGAAGACGACCTGCGAGATGAGTCCCGCGTCGGTGTTAATGCCCGGCGTCGGGATGGCGCCCTGGAAGCGAAGTTTCCCTCCGAGATTATCGTAGCTCGGCTGGGATACCCAGATATTGATGATGGACTTCCCCGCCGTCGGGCTCACGACCTGCAATTTGTCCGGCGGATATTCCAACTGAACGTCCAATGCATTCACATCATTCCCCCCGGTGTTCACATAGAGCGAAACGGCGAATGTGCTTCCTACCGTAAACGTGCCGCTCGCAGGACCCGCATAGAGCGACGCGGGATTTTGCGCACGCGCCACGAAAGCGCCCGAGCCGAGCGTTCCGAGAACGGCGGCGAGCATGATACTTGCGAAAAGAGCTGGATGTTTCGTATGCACGTGACACGACCGGGCCGAAGGCCCGTTCTTTACCGTGCTTCCATTATACCAAAATCAGTTCTCGCGACGGCGGAGCAGCGCATAGAGCGCACGTACGAACCAAGCAAGCGCGGCGATGCCGAGCGCGAGCATTCCTCCCTTCGTGCCAGCGGCGGGCCAGTCGTAGACCGCGGCGAGGGCAACGTTTCCCGCATGGTCCGTAACACGCACCTCCGCGGACCACACGCTCGCAACGAGCGCATCGGGATTCCGCGTTGAACGCCACGAGCTCCACCAAAGCCACGAACGCGTCCGCGCCTCCAATTTTTCAATACCGCTCTCGCGGTCATTCGCCTGGAAGCTTAAAAATTTCTGTCCCGGCGTGATGGGATCTCGTTCAAGCGCAATGAATGGTATCTCGGGCGGGGCGATGTCCACCTCTAGCCCTGGGCCCGCGCCGCTACCGCTTCCCGCCGGCCCGAGCTGCACGAGGAACTCTCGCGGCGCGACAGGGACCTTCGTCCCCTTCCCGTTCGCGAGGTAGACCGCCGTCCCGCGATCCATATTGATCGCCACCGTAGAAGCATCCACATTCGCGCGAAAACGAAGCGCCATGAGTTCGCCGCGTTCACCAACGAATGGCGTCGCACTTGCGCCGCTCCACCGCACAACACCTCCGGCATACACGGTCGGCTGCTTCGGCCACACGTCAATGAGCGACCCGGATGTGTCCGCACGTACGAGCTCCGCCGCAGTCGTATCATACGACACAACAAGCTCATAGCCGTTCAGGGGCTGATCGCTCTGTGTGTAGACCCGCGCAACAAACTCGTTCCCCGCCGCCGGAACTGCCGGCTCCGTTTCAATATATATGGACGACGCCGCGAATGCCGCCGTCCCCGACAGTAAGAACACGACCAACGAAAGGAAAATGTGTTTCATGCTTCAGGTTTCAGGCTTTATGCTTCAGGTTTCGGGCTTCAGGTTTCATGCTCCATGCTTCAGGTTTTATGTTTCACGTTTCATATTTCAGGATTCATGCTTCAGGTTTCATGTTGAAATGCGCTTCGCGCATTTCAACCGGTCCAGTAATACATCATGACCGACACATCGAAGAGGTCCACGCGGCCGTTCTCGTTGAAATCGTACTCGGCAATACCCGGGCCCGCCTGGCGGTAGTAGTACATGAGAATGGAGAGGTCTACCATATCCACGCGGCAGTCACCCGAGAGGTCTACGCGTTCCACGATGGGCGAATCGCAGGGAGTCGGCGGCGGTTTTTCCGTTTCGATGCGGAAGGGCGGCAATGGAAATCCTCCCCCGCCGCCATAGGTCGGCCCGCCGCCACCGCCCGGCGTGGTCGTCGTTGCAGTCGAAGTCGCGGTTGTCGTCGCAGCGAGCGTGGGATAGCGCGTATACGCGGAGAGTGTCGTGCCAGATGAATAGATCATCCGAAAGAACCAACTCGCGCTCGTCGTCGCCGTATTGTTCTGCACCACCCAATCCCACTCTCCCTCTTGGCCGGCTGACACGGCATTCGGTGAAGCCGCCGACGGATTGGACTCGCCATAACTTTCTCCCGTGTCGGACGACGCAAGAACGGTCGTTACAATGATCTGCCCATCCGCAACGCCCGGATTGTCGGAGAATATCCAGTCGGTTGACGTGCTAAGCGATGTCCACGGTCCGCCGGTGGCCGTCGCGTATTGCAAGAGGAATGTTGTGCCGGCGGCGAGCGAAAAAGTCTCGGCGCCGATGTTCATCCGCAAACGGAGCGTCGTGCCCGAAACGGGAACACTTGTTGTCACATTCTCGGCGGCAAGCGAACCGGTCGGCGTCAGCGCATCCTCGTTCGCATACCACCGATAATCGCGCTGCGTGATGGCGGCGACCGATGGGGTCGTGAGAACCGTCGTGCTGACGTTCTGCGCGTGAACTTCACGGTCGGCAGGAATGCCGAGGAGCAGTGCGGTCAGGACATAAAGAACTGGGCGTTGCAGCATCACGGGTCATGTCCTTCGGGAACGGCGCTTGCGATGGATAAAGAACACACCGAGCACCGCGAGTACACCCGCACCGCCAGCATAATACGGCCACTGCCGCCGCAGATCGCGCAGGAACCGTTCGGTCCAAGTAGAAAGCGAACCTTTCTTCAATGCGTTGAAAACCGTTTTGTTTGACGCCTCAACCTTGCCTTCACGGAAAAGCGTAATGGATGCCCAATATTGCCCAAGGCCAAGATAGAAATTTGTGGGAAATTCCAGGGTGAATTCTTGCGTGCTAAATGCCGGTATTTCGGGAAAACCATCTTGCTTCTGAATGTAGGCAAGCCGACTGGCGCCGAACTGGTCGTATACCTCAAAGATGGCGCCACTGAATCGTTCCGCGACATTTCCTTCGTTATCTACCTTCACATACACGCGGGGGTCCCATCCCTCTTCAATGTCGAGCGGCCGAATGATGGGAATGGTCAACTTCCGCACGATGTCGTTCCCGACCGTGAGCGCGATATCCACCTCCGCGCCGAGCGCGATAGCAACCTGCCCTTCGTCAGCTGGCTGAGTCACGAATGAAATCTTCCCGATGTAGACCCCAAGACCGGTATCTTTTGGAATATCCACGATGATCTCTACGGGAAATTGCCGCACACCTTGCGGAATAGTGAACCGTTCGTCCGGGTTGATACGAAACCAGGGACGAATAGCATCCGGAACGTTCAATGTCACGCGCATCCCGAGGTCTGCATTCGGTTGGTCCTGCACCAAATAGATGGTCTGCGAATAATGACTCCCCGGGACAAGACTTGTCGGGTGCATGAAGGGCGGCGAGATGCCGAACGCCCCGCGAGAAAGCTGCGGGAATGCGAAAAAGAAAAGAGCCGCAGCGGTCAACCCGAAAGCCGCCGAAACCCTCCCATACAAAAACGGTTTCATGCGAATACGCCTTATCATACTACGCATCGCCAAGAGACGCAATCCGCAGAGCGTCAAAGCGAAAAAGGACCGCCAGCCCCGGCGGTCCTTGAAGCGTTCTCCAGGGATACACTTGTTACGCAGCCCAGACCGCCGTGAAGAGCGTCGTGCCGTTATACGTTCCCGTTGCCGTACCGGCAGGAACCTCTAAGCCCCAGAAGTACGGCCGGACAACATTCGTCGTGCTGGTTGGCGCGGTCAGCGTGGAGACAGGCACATCGGTCGGCGTGTCGGTCAGGGCTGTCGACGTGCCGTAGAAGCTGAACGAGCTCGTGGAGTATCGCTGAGAAGAGGTCGGGATGCTATTCGAACCCGACACGAGCGTCCGAAGCGCGGAGAGCCGGAGGGTCGTTGTGGAGTTCCCGGCGTTCGTCGAGGTCGTCACCTGGTTTACGGCGCCCGTCGTGGAAGACGCAGAGAGGGTGCCGTAGTTAATGGAAGATGTCGTAATATCAAGCGCGGTAAGCGTGTTGAGCTCGCGGCCGGTGGAGTCCGAAGTGCCCGTCGTCTGTGCAAGGTCTTTAAAGACGACGGTCGCTGTCCAATCGCTCGTAGAGAACGATGACGATGCATCGGTTGCCTGGGCGAAGTAGTACACGGCGAAGGTCGTCGTTGCGTTCTGCGTGCCGCTACTGCACGTGCTGGAGTTCGTGAACGCCGTCGCAAGGTAGCAATAGAGATTGTTCGCACCGGTCATGCAAGACGAAGAGCCAAAGCTCGTGCGATATATCATCACGGTCGTCGAGCCGCCAGTAATATCTGCGCAGCCATTACTGTCAGATATCGTGACGCTCACGTTCACGTTCGTCGTGGTGTTCGCAGTGAGCGTAATTGCCGTACCGCCGTTCAAGAGGACGTTCGTGACGGTCGGCGCCGAGTTGCCGATAACGACGGTCGTCGTTGCATTGTTCGCGCCGTAAGCGAGGAATGTGGAGAATACGCCCGCCTGCCAAGAGGCGAGGAGCGACGCCCACATACCGAGAACAACGACCCCGATGATAAGTACCACACCAACCCGCTCCGCGATGACTTTTGTCATGATGAATTATGTATATATGCTCAAAGCGCCGGTTCCCCTCCGGATGCTTCTATTGTACCATCCGCACTCTGCGCTTCTTGTGGATAAGTTGATGTCGCCGTCCCGGAAGCGGTTTGGGGCGTCTCGGGCGGAATCAAGATGGGTGCCTCCGGCGCGCCAGCACCATCATCCACGGGAACGGCAGGAGAGACGGCATCTCCTTCTCCTGGTAACGAGTCCATCGGAGAAACAGGGGGGGTCGACGAAGGCGCGGGTTCGTCGGCTGGAGCAGGCTCCGTGGGTTCTTCTACCGCCAGCAGGCCTTGATCCATCTCCCCGCCCGGCAGGTCGGCAAGATCCAGGTCGAATTCCACCCGCTCGCCGGCTCCGAATGTCTTGGCTTCGCCCCGGCCCGGCACGGTACGAAGCACGTCGGGTAACGCAAACACCGGCAAGTCTTCAGCAACAATATCGGCTTCTTCATTGGCGAGGAGCGGTGGGAGTTCGTAGTTCACCTCCACGAACATGCCGGCAAGGTAGACCGGCGGAACCGGGTTCAGCGTGGTTGGGATGCCTTGCACCGATATCTGCAGGCGCTTCAACTCATCCCAACGCGACACGGGAAGCCGCGCGGTGAAGTTTTGCCAGTTCGCCATGTTCACCTTCCCGATCTCAAACCACGCTTCGCCGTCAACGCTATAGCTCACTTTCAAGAAATTCTCGTCCGGCGGTGGCGGTAACGGAGGCTCGAACGAAACTGGCCCCTCCCCCGTACTGGATGCATTTGTCCCTTCGAGAACTTCCGGCTGCACAGGTGCAAGTTCCGTAGTAATAGGCGGAAGCACCACGGACACGGGTTCCTGCGCAGCGACGTCACCGGCTGGCGCAGGCGGTTCCACGGCCGGTGCCGGAGTTGTTGGCTCAGCAGAAGGGGCAATGTCATCGGTTAAAGTGGTCGGCGCTTCTACGCTTGGCGAGGTCGGAGCAGGCGGTTCGGTTGGCGCCGGCTCGTTACTCGACCCAACGACTGCTTCCTCCTGCGCGAACGCTCGGCCAAATACGAACGAGAAAAAGCTTGGCGCGGAACGCGCGGATGGTGCGCCGCTCTCTGGCGGTGGCGGAGGAGCCAGTTCGGGGGTTGGAGTTGGTACAGGAGCAGGAGGAGCGCTTTCCGGAGTGGCGGAAGGAACCGCTTCCGGCGCAGCAGGCATCGCTTCGCCAGACGACTCCGGCGTGGGGGGTTCAACTGGCGACGTTGGAGATGTAGCCTCGGATGCAGACGTTCCGTTCTCATTAGGAGGCGCAGCATCCCCGCTTGCTCCACCTTCCGCCGGCGGTTCCTCCGGAACGGTCGGCGGGGTTTCCACAACGCCGACCGGCACCTCCGGCGGCGGCAGTTCGCCAACGCGCCAAATGAACGTGAGTGCTACGTTTGTGATATTTCCCCGCACCTCCTCGCTCGGCGCAAGAAATCCACCGCAGAATATCTCGCTCCCCGGCAGGCGATATATGGCGGAATTTTCATGCGTGAATCCTTCTGCGGCGAGCGACGGGTCAAAGTTCTCCGGCGCACCGGATGCACCCGCAGCATTCTCCCACGTCCCCAAACAGAGCGACGGATAGAAATCCTGCACTTCGGCCTTCGTGAAAAGCCGCACTGCAACGAATGCCGCGACAAGCGCCGTCGCGCCGATAGCGAGCGGCACGAATCGCCGATAGCGCCGGAACCTGCCGGGGTGGAGATTTACCGTCTGTTTCCGACGATGCAGAAAGCGCGTCCACCACGCGCGCACGCCCCTCCCCTGTGGGGTGCCGGGATGTACATCAAAAAATTCCCTCTCCTTCGCTTGTTGCCGCGAGGGGTCCATAGCCACATGTTACCATGCGATCAAAACCGTATCGCTGTGCACTACTCCGCCTATCAAAAACAGATCCAATGACTACGGCGCCCACACGCCGGTAAAGAGAGTCGTGCCAGAATAGGTGCCGGTCGGCATGCCGATAGGCACTTCCAAGCCCCAGTAGACGGAGCTTGTGACGTTCGCGGTGCTCGTGGGAGCGGTAAGGAAGAAGGAGGTCACGGCGGTTGCGACGTCGGTGAGCTGCACGGCAAGGCCGGGGAAGGTAAAGGTGGAGGTTCCGTAGCGTTGCGAAGAGGTCGGGATGACGTTCGTGCCGAAGAGAAGTGTCTGCAGAGCGGAGAGCTTGAGCGTTGCAGAGGCGTTGCCGGCGTTCGCGATGTTCGTGATCTGATTCGTCGCGCCGGTCGTGGAAGATGGGAAGATGGTGCCGTAGTTGATGGAGGAGGTAAGGACGTTCAGAGCAACGAGGGTGTTCAGTTCTTCAAGGGTTGACGTTGCGTACGGGGCCGACGGGGACTCCTCGGTCCCAAAGGTGTTCATCTGACCGGTCATGGACCGGTAGGTCGCCGTCACCCAGTCACCGTCCCGGACG
>CAZMPQ010000011.1:22658-22949 GCA_964568535.1 uncultured Candidatus Saccharibacteria bacterium | reverse complement strand
CTCGCTGCGTGCGGTGGGGGAGGCAATGGCCCCACCGATCCGGGTCAGGGTGGCCCGCCGCCGAATCCGACGATCGAGATCTCGCCATCGAGCGGTCTGGTGGCCAGAATGACGTTCACCGTGAGCGGCAGGGGATTCACTGTCGGGGGTACGGTGACGCTTCACATCGTGTACCCTGGCTTTGGCGATCTGACCGCGCACTTCGGGCTGAACCCCTCAACTCCGGGAGCGTTCTCGAGTAACATGTCCTCAACGATCATTGGCGAGCACACCATGTGGGCCGTGGACGAC
>CAZMPQ010000011.1:15511-22648 GCA_964568535.1 uncultured Candidatus Saccharibacteria bacterium | reverse complement strand
CCCTCAACCCCAGGGGCGTTCACGCGCAACGTGTCCTCAACGAATATCACCGGCGAGCGTACCATGTGGGCCGTGGACGACGCCTCGGGCCGGAAGAGCAACGAGGTGAAGTTCACGGTGACTCCAGCTCCCGCTTCGTGAGGATTCCCCGCCCCGGTCTGCAACGTGCAGGTCGGGGCGGAGTACTATATCCACAGAGGAGAAGTGGTATACTTACTTCTTGGAGAGGCGCAGGAGAAAGTAAGGCGTCGCGCTCCGTTCCATGCATATTATCAGGCGGAGTTTTCCGATACTTATCTTCTTTTTCATACTAGGAAGTTTTTTGTTGTCGTACCCAAGCGACACCCGCGCGGAGTGCGCGTGTCCGCTTGGCAGTAAGACCTACCTTACCGCCAGTGTCCAGCAGCAGTCGCCGCCGACGAATATTGTCGCTGTCTACACCGCTGGTTGCAACAGTGGCGCTTGTGGCGCGTCTTCAAATTGCAATTTGATGTATGTCTGGGTGGGAATCAATTGGGGGGATGGCGGTTCCACACAATGGTTCGGTCCGAGTTATGGCGGCGACGGTAACTCAGTGCCGCATTCCTATGCAAACCCCGGCACCTATACCGTTTCGATAACAGCGGATTTCTCTTCGGACGATGGTTGTGTTCCGCTCACGCGGAGCGCCACCGCCGGGACAACGGCAAGTCACTCCTACTGCTCGGGGATGTCATGCCAAATCGTCGCTGGCGCGGGAACGAACGCATGCAGCTCGAGTGCCGACTGCTCACACCTTGCGTGTGTAAGTAATACCTGTACGCTCGTCGCCGGCGGCGGTGGGAACCTCGACGGATGCTCGGCTGCGGGGAATGCGTGCGGCGCGTGTACGTGCACCTCGTGGAGCGGCTGGACCTCAGCAGGACAGCCGTGTTGTAACACGGGGATACGGCAGGAAGTACGAACGTGCACCGCGGGATGCGCGAGTGGCAACGTGGAGTCCCGATGCACGCTCTCCGATGCCGCGTGCGGTTCGGCAATACCTGGTTGCAATGCGGCATCCATGACGAACCAACGATCCATAGTATGCGACGGCGGCGGCGGGCCGATCAGCACTGCAGACAATCAAGCATGCGTGGACTACTGTCTCGGGAATCATGCGGAGGCCTGCCAGCGGCGGGGGAACACGAACTGTTGGTGGGGAGTTGGAAATTGTTCCCTGCAGATGGACACGACGCAGTTCACCTCCATGCTGATCCCTGCCTACTGTTACTCCACCCCGGCGCCGACCTGTTCGCCTGCCTCGCAGACGGTGAATATCGGCCAGAACGCGACCATGAATGCCGGAGCGGGCAATGGCACGTTCGCCTGGTCTGGCGGGGGAACTCCGGCGACCGGCAGTGGCTCTTCGTTTACCACGAACTGGTCTACCACAGGTACCAAAACCGTCACTGTCACTTCCGGCGGCCAAAGCGCGACATGCAGCGTCACCGTGAACGCGCCTGCACCGACCTGCTCGCTGACCGCGTCGCCGAACCCCGTACAATACAACGCCCCGACGACGCTCACCTGGAATTCTTCAAATACGACAGGTTGTTCAACCGGCTCCGGACCGTGGAATGCTCCGGGATCGCGCGGCATCTCCGGGTCTGAACAAAGCGCTTCGCTCACCTCGGCGCAAACATTCAGCATGTCCTGCACCGGCCCCGGCGGAACAACGTCATGTTCCACGCCGACCGTGAACATCGCCGCGCCGGCCGTGACGCTCTACTGCAACGGCGCACCGAATCTGTGTTCCGTCGCATGGAACTCTCCAGCAACGCTTTCGTGGTCTGCGACGAATGCGACCGCGTGCACGGCGAGCGGAAACTGGTCCGGCGCAAGGGCTGTATCGGGGAACGAATCAACGGGGAATCTGACAAGCGGGCCGAAGAGCTACACGATATCCTGCACCGGCCCCGGCGGGACGGCGAATTCGTCAGTAACGGTGAATGTCAGTGCGCCGCCTGCGCCGACCTGCTCGCCGTCATCACAATCGGTCCTTGTGAATCAGAGCGCGACCATGAATGCCGGAGCGGGTGATGGAAGTTATTCCTGGTCTGGCGGGGGAACTCCGGCGACCGGCAGCGGCTCTTCGTTCGCGACGCAATGGTCAACGCCGGGGACGAGAACGGTTACCGTCACTTCCGCAGGGCAGAACGCGAGCTGTAACGTTACCGTGAACGCTCCGTTACCCGTTTGTTCCACGTTCTCGGCGTCGCCGGCATCCGTTCCCTACAACGGCACGACCGTACTGTCCTGGTCTGTGACGGACGCTACGACATGTACCGCAAGCGGTTCGTGGTCGGGAACGAAAGCGGCTTCCGGATCCGAATCGAAAGGCCCGCTCACGACCGGACAAACATACAATCTGTCGTGCACCGGTCCCGGCGGCAGCGTGAACTGCTCGTCCGTCACCGTGAACGTCGGCGCACCACCGACGCCGACGGTCGATGTCAAATGCAACAGTTCGGATGCGTGCACCATCGCCTATAACACTTCCGCGACCATTTCCTGGATTTCAGCGGACGCGACGTCATGCTCCGTTTCGCCGGGCGGCTGGAGCGGGACGTCCGGTTCGCAATCATCGGGCAACCTGACCGCATCCCAAACCTACACCGTGAGCTGTACGGGTCCTGGCGGGAGCGCGAGCGACGCCGTAGTGGTGACCGTGAATCCGCCTCCCGCGCCGACCGTAGATATGAAGGCGAATTCGTCAGACGGGCCTGTTTCGGTGGCACACAACAGCACGGCGTCGCTCTCATGGACATCGTCGGGCGTCATTACGTCATGCACGGCGTCCGGTGCCTGGTCGGGTACGAAATCCTCATCCGGTTCCGAAAGCCGTGGCCCACTTGCTGGTCCTGCTTCTCTTGTGTATACGCTGACCTGCACCGGCCCCGGCGGTTCGAGCTCGGATGCTGTGACGGTGAACGTCAACTCGCCTCCGCCGACCGCGGACATCAAGGCGAACAGTTCTGATGGCCCCGTGACCGTTCCCTGGAATACAGCGGCGAATTTGAGCTGGTCCTCCACGAACGCGACATCGTGCTCCGTCTCGCCGGGCGGTTGGAGCGGGACCTTCGGAAATCAGAACACGCCGAATCTCACGAGCAACACCACGTACACCCTGAACTGCACCGGTCCTGGCGGGTCTGCATCGGACTCCGTTGTGGTGAACGTCGGCCCCGCGCCGCCGACAGCCGATATCAAGGCGAATTCGTCTGACGGGCCTATGTCCGTCGCCTACAACACCTCCGTGAACGTTTCATGGAGCTCGTCCGGCGCAACCTCGTGCTCCGTCTCGCCGGGCGGCTGGACCGGCATCTCCGGTTCGCAGACGAGCGGCAATCTCACTTCAAATACGACCTATGTACTGACCTGCACCGGCCCCGGCGGCAGCGCGAACGATTCCGTCACGGTGAACGTCGGCGCGCCGCCGGCGCCGACCTTGGACTTGCGCTGTAATGGCGCGGTTCTTTGTAGCGTCAGTTGGAACACCGCCCCAACGCTTTCCTGGACCTCTACGGACGCGACAACGTGCTCGACGGGTTCCGGCCCTTGGATATCGCCCGGCCCGCGGAGCACGGCAAGTAACGAATCCGGCCCTACGCTTGCCTCGGGCCCGGTGACCTTCAGCATGACATGTTCGGGTCCGGGCGGAAGCGTCTCGGATTCCGTCACCGTGAACGTCAGTGCGCCGCCCGCGCCGACCATCGACCTCCAGTGCAATGGCACGAACGGGCCATGCAACGTTTCGAACGGCTCCACTGCGGCGCTCTTCTGGAGCGGCGCGAACATCACCTCGTGCACCGCAAGCGGTTCGTGGTCGGGGAGCAAGGCGACGCCTTCGGGCAATGAGACGACCCTTCCGCTCTCGGGCCCGGCTTCATATACCTACACCATCTCATGCACCGGCCCCGGGGGCTCGGCGAACGATTCTGTTATCGTGAACGTCGCCGCGCCGCCGGCGGTCTGCAATAATGGCATCCGCGAGGGGACTGAAGAATGTGATGATCCGTCGGGGAACGGCAGTTGTCCCAAGGCGTGCAGTTTGTCCTGTACATTGAACACCTGCGTCACCCCGACCCTCACGGTGTCGCTTTCGTCCGTTCCGCCGAACGGCACGAGCCCACTCACCGCGACGCTTTCCGCAGATGTTTCTGGCACCGCCGCCGGTTCCATCAACTACACGTTCTGGTGGAACTGTTCCGATACGACGACCTCCGTCGCGGCGGCTTCTGCATCGTGCGGAGCGCCTGCCGGCGGGTGCAGCTCGAACGGCACGGGACATAAATGCGACGGCGTCTTGAGCGATCCGTATCAAACGACCCATACCTACTCCTCCGCCGGCACGTACACTGCGAAGGTCATCGTGGAGCGCGATATCGCTCCGCCCGCGCAAGGGCAAGCGACGGTCGTAGTGAACACGCCCGCCGCGCCGACGGCGAGCATCCTCTGTAACGGCTCTTCCGGCCTATGCAATATCGCGTACAACACCTCTGCGAACATCTCCTGGTCAAGCACGAATGCGACATCGTGCACCATCGCTCCGCCGAACTGGTCCGGCATTTCCGGTTTGCAGAGCACGGGGAACCTGACCACGGACGCGACGTATACGGCCACCTGCACCGGCCCCGGCGGCTCGGCGAGCGCGTCGGTGACCGTCCAAGTCGCCTCTGCGCCACCCACCGCGAACATCACGGCAAATGGCTCGAACGGCCCGGTAACCATTCCATGGGACACGAATGTGACACTCGATTGGTCTTCGACGAACGCGACGACATGCACCGCATCCGGCTACTTCTTCTCCGGTTCGAAACCAACCTCAGGATCGCAGATGAGCGTGAATATCACTTCCGGCCCGCAGACCTTCACCATCACCTGCACCGGCCCCGGCGGCTCGGCGAGCGATTCTGTTGTGGTGAACGTCAATCCGCCGCCCGCGCCGACCTTGGACCTGCGGTGCAACGGTGCCGCGGCGCTTTGTAGCATCGGTTGGTCAACTGCTGCGACGCTCTCATGGACGACGACGGACGCAACCAGTTGTACGACGGGCAGCGGCCCGTGGGTCGCGCCCGGCGCTCGCCCGACCGCATCGTCCGAATCGACCGGCAATCTTACTGCGTCACAGACCTATACTTTGACCTGCACCGGCCCCGGCGGCAACGTTTCCGACACCGTCATCGTGAACGTCGGTGTTCCGCCCGTGCCCAGCGTTGACATCCAGGCAAACTCCTCAAATGGTCCCGTCACGATCGCTTCGGGTGCATCAGCGAATCTTGGCTGGACCTCGGTGGACGCGACCGTCTGCACGGCATCCGGCGCATGGTCGGGGAGCAAGGCGACCGCGGGCAATCAATCAACGGGGGCTTTGCCCGGCCCGAACTCGTTCACCTACACGCTTTCCTGCACCGGTCCTGGCGGCAGCGCGAATGATTCCGTCACGGTGAACGTTTCCGCCCCACCTGCCGTTTGTAATAATGGAATCGTCGAGGTCGGCGAGGCATGCGACCAAGGCCCGGCGAACGGCAGTTGTCCTGCCGCTTGCAGCACGTCCTGTGCGTTGAATTCTTGTCCGCTCCCGACACTGACGGTATCGCTCGCGGCAAGTCCTGCGAACGGCACGGCGCCGCTTGCATCCGTTCTCCAGGCATCCGTCGGTGGCACGGCGGTCGGCACGATGAACTACTCGTTCTGGTGGCACTGCAACGACGGAGGAACTTCGCCATCGAACGTGTCGACTGTTTGCGGTTCGCTGCCTGCTCCGGCAGCGGGGTCGTGCGCGGCGAACAGTAATGGATACAAGTGCGAAGCAGTGAACGGAAACCCGCAATCCACCGCGTCGCACAGCTACGGTTCGGCAGGCACATATACCGGCAAGGTCATCGTGGAGCGGAGCACGGCACCAGCTGCCGAAGCCCGGACGACCATCACCGTTGCCGCGCCCGCGGCGCCGAGCCTCACCTTCCTCTGCAACGGTTCGCCCGGCTCATGCACTATTGCGTGGAACACTGCCGCAACGCTTACCTGGTCCACAACGAACGCGACCGCATGTACGGCGAGCGGGGACTGGTCTGGCGGGAAAGCGACTTCAGGTTCTGAATCCACCGGAACGCTGACCGGCACGAAAACCTACAGCTTGAATTGCACTGGCCCGGGTGGGAGCGACTTCAAGAGTATCACCGTTATCGTCTCGGTGGCGCCGGGACCGACGGCAAGCATCCAGTGTGATGGTAATTTCGGTTCCTGTTCTATCGCATACGACTCGCCCGCCACTATCTCCTGGTCCAGCACGAACGCAACAAGCTGCTCCGTTTCGCCGGGCGGCTGGAGCGGTACATCTGGCTTGCAATCCACGGGGAATCTCACCGCAAGCGCAATCTATACCGTTTCCTGCACGGGACCAGGCGGAAGCACAACGGATTCGGTGCAAGTGAACGTTGCCGGCGCGCCGCCGGTCTGCGGGAACGGCGCTGTGGAATCCGGCGAGGACTGCGATGATGGTCCTTCCGGCAATGGCGCTTGTCCCGCAACCTGCTCCGCCTCCTGTACCTGGAACACCTGCTCCGTCTGCGGCAACGGCGTCCAAGAGTCCGGCGAGTCCTGCGATGACGGCGCAGCGGCGAACGGCTCCTGTCCGGCGAACTGCAGCGACTGGTGTACCGTGAACTCCTGCGTCCATACCGAATGCAACACCACCACACTCCAATGCGAGACGATTGCCGGTCCAGGTTCCAATAATTGCTCTTCGAATGCCGACTGCGCGCATACGGCATGCCAGGCGATGTCCTGTGTCACCTTGCCCGGCCCCGGCGCGAACGAATGCGCCTGGGACCCCGACTGCATTACCTACTACTACACCTGTATTAACTATTCGTGTACACAGATCGTCGGTGACCCCTCGCTCTCTACCTGCAGCCCGCCCGGCTCCCTCCCGGCCTGTCCGCAACCCCCGGGCGAGTGCACGATCGGCGTTTCCCCGAACCGCACCGTGATTCCGCCACCGCGCACCGCGTCCCTTTCGTGGAACTGCTGGAATGTCCAGCCCGGCTCCTGCTCGGTTGACCAGGGCATCGGCAATGTCCCTGAGACATCTTCTGCCTCCGTCTCGCCGCC
>CAZMPQ010000011.1:10083-15411 GCA_964568535.1 uncultured Candidatus Saccharibacteria bacterium | reverse complement strand
TGAAATGTGCATAATGTGCTGAGTTCGCTCCGGGTGCTTTGCATCCGTGTTTTGACATCAGAGACAAACGCTTCGGAGTTAACGGAGATTTCTTTAGGCTTCGCACAACGAACGCCAAGGTAATAAGGAGGCCGAAGATGTTCAAGGGCATTCCGTACCCGGCCTTTTTGGCCGCGGCGTTTCTTGCGCCGATTGTGGGGTGTGGCGGTAGCGGAAGCGTAACGGGTTCGACACCAGAAGAATTCGCGCCAAAACCACCGCAGCGAAACTTCGTGGTCATCCTCACCGATGACCTGGACGAGCTGACGCGAAAACAGATGCGCGGGCCACTCATCGATCAACTCGCGAACCAAGGACTCACGTTTTCGCGGATGATGGTGCCGCAGTCGCTTTGCACACCAACACGTGCATCGATCCTCACGGGCCAGCATATCCACAATCACGGAGTGTGGGACAACATCGTTCCCTACGGCTTCCCCGCATTTCAGAAGCTTGAGGGGCAGAGCTTGGGTCCGTGGATGAAGGCGGCTGGCTACACGAACGCGTACTTCGGGAAGTATATGAACGCGTTCCCAGCCAACGCAGGCGATGGATACCAACCGCCTGGCTGGGACGAATGGTGTGGACATCTCACGAGCTTTGAAGACGGGAGGTACTACAACTACTGGATGAGCTGTAATGGCTCCGTTGCGCGCTTCGGTACGAGGCCGGACGAGTACAGTACGGATGTCATCACCAAGCGCGCGACAGACTTCATCAAGAGCTCTGCCGGCGACAAAAAGCCCCTCCTCATCGTGCTCGCGCCGCAGGCACCGCACGGGCCGGCAACTCCTGCCGGGAGACACACCGGAGAGTTCAAGGACGCCGGTGCCCCGGACCACCTGCCATCGTTCAACTTAGGAGACGTTCAAAACAAGCCCTCCTGGGTGCGCCAGAAACCGCTTCTCACTCCGGATGATGTGAGGAGGCTGCACCGGCTCCAACAAGATCGTCTCCGTAGCCTCCGCGCTGTTGAGGAACAGATCGAGCAGGTGCTCGAGGCGCTCAGAGCAACGGGTCGGTTGGAGAACACGTACATATTCTTCACATCCGACAACGGAATGCTCATGGGCCAACACCGCGGATTTGCGGTCAAGGGAAATGCCTACGAAGAGGCCGTGAATGTTCCACTCATCATCCGCGGACCGGGCGTCCCGGTGGGTGTGGTAAACGCGTTCGTCTCCGCGATAGACATCGCGCCGACCATCTTGGAACTCGCGGGCGCTCCGATTCCGGCGAGCGTGGACGGTCGTTCGCTCGTGCCGTTCCTCAAGGGCCAACTTCCTCCGTGGCGGAGCGATTCGATCACGGTGAACTACGGCGGTAGACCCGGCTCGGTGTCGTACACACTCCGTATCGTCATCAAGGATGGTTTGTATGCAGGAGAATGGATGCTGAACCTTCAGGACACCGGAGGAGATGACCATCCGTTCTCCGGCGATTACGAACTCTACTGCATGAGTGGCGCTCCGGCGCTCGGCATTGCGGCTGACCCATCGCAGATAAGGAACCTCTTCCGGAGATTCAGCCTGGAGCATCCGGAGTTCATCAAGGGACTCCGTACGCGACTCACTGCACTCTCCACTTGCAGCGGCGCAAGCTGCCGCCAATGAGCTCCCGCCGGTTTTTCCGGACGGGACGTACCCCCGCGGACCACGAGTCCGCGGGTTTCGTATTTTTTGAGCGATGAGCAGCGTGGTATAATAAATACTTGGAGATATGAAAATAAAGAACCTGACGCAGCTCGCGCAGACGCCGCTTCGGCAGGCGGCACTTTCTATTATTGAAGCCGGACTCCAGGCGATAGATACCGAAGCAGTGGTCCGGAACACGGTCCGGCGCGATGGTGACGTACTGCTCATCGACGGCGAGCGCATCCCGCTTACCGGTCCTGGACGCATTCTCATTGCCGGTATCGGGAAATGCGCCGCGCAGGCGGCAGCAGAATTGGAGCGCATTATCGGAGACCGGCTGCATGCCGGTTTTATTATCGCGGTCGGCGAAGTTCCGCCGATGCAGAAGGTACGGGTCGTGCAGGGGACGCATCCCTTCCCGTCGCAGGTCAATATGGAAGCGTCGCGCGAGCTCTTGAAATTCTGTTCGGGTCTCGCGAAAGACGATACTGTTATCTTCCTGGTTACGGGCGGCGGTTCAACATTGCTTTGTTTGCCGGATGATGGGAATTGGGAGCGCGAATCGCTCATTTTCGGCGCGTTCATGAACGCCGGGGCGCCCATTCAGGACGTGAATACCGTTCGCAAGCACATGTCGCGCGTGCGCGGCGGGTTTCTTGCGCAGGCGATGCACCCAGCGCGCGTCATCTCGCTCATCTTCAACGACGTGCCGGGGAGCGGGGATATCGGGTTCATCGCGTCCGGTCCGACGGTCAAGGATACGACCACAGAACAGCAGGCTGCGGAGATCCTCGCGCGCTATAACATTCTGAAGTCGTGCGGACTCAATGGGTGCGGGCTCATAGAAACGCCAAAGGACGACAAGTATTTCGAGCGCGTGAAGAACATCGTCGTGGTGTCGAATGAGCTCGCGCTCCGTGCGATGGCGGAGGCGGCGACGAAAGCAGGATATGCGCCGGATATCCGCGATATGAAGCTTGCCGGGGAGGCGCGCGATGTCGGCCGGAAGCTCGCCGGCGAGCTCGCCAAGGTCGCACCGAAGACCGCGCTTCTCTATGGCGGTGAAACGACCGTTACCGTGCATGGGCAAGGGAAAGGCGGCCGGAACCAAGAAGTTGCGCTCGGAGCGCTCATGGTGATGCCGCAGGGCGGACTGTTCGCTGCCGCGGCGTCCGACGGGCATGACAATACTGACTTCGGCGGAGCATTGTGTGATATAATGACAACTGGTCGCGCGAAGGCGCTGGGGCTCGCACCAGCGGACTTCCTCGCGCGGAACGCATCGTACGATTTCTGGAACGCGGTCGGTGATTATCTCCTCATGGGGCACACCGGCTCGAACGTTTCAGATCTTATGGTCGCGCTCAAGGAGGAATGAGCATCGTCGGGCAGGGAAAACAGCACATTACATATATATGGAATCAAACCAATACATCGCGTGGTTCAAGGACCTGCGGATAGAGGATGTACCGAAGGTCGGGGGAAAGAATGCCGCGCTCGGGGAGATGTATGCGAACCTCGTGCCGCTCGGCGTGAACGTGCCGAACGGTTTTGCCGTGACGGCGGACGCGTACCGGCATTTTTTGTCGTCCGCCGGACTGCCGGAGAAGATAAAAGCGGCGCTTGAGGGCCTCAATACGCATGACATCAGAGACCTGCAACGGCGGGGGAAGGCGGTTCGCGAGCTCGTATTGCGCGCAGAGCTTCCGCCGGACCTCGTGCAGATGGTCAGCGAAGCGTATGTTGAACTGGAGCGGATGTACGGCGCGGGAACGGATGTCGCCGTGCGTTCGTCCGCGACCGCGGAGGACCTGCCCGGCGCATCCTTCGCCGGCCAGCAGGAGACATATTTGAACGTGCGCGGCGTGCCAGACCTTTTGCTCTCGGTGCGGAAGTGCGTTGCATCTCTCTTTACCGACCGCGCCATCTCATATCGCGTAGATAAGGGTTTTTCGCATTTTGACGCGGCGCTTTCGGTCGGCGTCCAAAAAATGGTTCGCTCGGACCTTGCGTCCTCTGGCGTGATGTTCACGCTGGATACCGAAACGGGGTTCCCGAACGTCATCGTGGTGAACGGTTCATATGGCCTGGGTGAGATGATCGTGCAGGGGAAAGTGACGCCGGACGAATATATGCTTTTCAAACCCGCGCTTGCGAAAGGCGCGAAGGCCATTATTGAGCAGAAACTGGGTGATAAGAAGCGGAAGATCATCTATGGCCGTTCGGGCATCGTGGAGGTGAATGTATTGCCGGAAGACCGCACGAAGTTCTGTATCACGGAAGATGAGGCGCGGAAATTGGCGCAATGGGGGATGCAGATCGAAGAACATTTTTCAAAGAAACACAACCGGCATCAGCCGATGGACATCGAGTGGGCGAAAGATGGCAAGACGAACGAGCTTTTTATCGTGCAAGCGCGGCCAGAAACCATCCACTCATCCGCGGATAAGAACGTCTATCGCGAGTATGTATTGAAAGAGAAAGGCCCTGTCCGCGTCACGGGCATTGCGGTCGGCACGAAGATCGGTGCGGGGAAGGTACGCGTTATCCGCGACGCGAAACGCATCAGCGAGTTCCAGCAGGGCGAAGTGCTCGTCACAGAGATCACAGACCCCGACTGGGAGCCCATCATGAAGATCGCTTCGGCCATCGTGACGGATAAGGGCGGCCGTACGAGCCACGCGGCGATCGTCTCGCGCGAGATAGGGATTCCCTGCATCGTCGGGAGCGGAAACGCAACCTCGGTCTTGAAGAACGGCGAACCCGTGACGGTGGACTGCTCGTCCGGTATGGCGGGACAGGTGTTCGGCGGTTTGCTCGCTTTTGAAACGAAAGAACATCGGCTAGATAAGATGCCTGAAACGCGGACGCACATCATGGTGAACATCGGTTCGCCGGACGAGGCGTTCAAGAACCATATCTTGCCGGCGAAAGGCGTCGGGCTTGGCCGGCTCGAGTTCATCATCGCATCGCGCATCCGCATCCACCCGAATGCGCTCATTCATTTTGAAGCGCTGAAGCGCGATAAGCGGCGCGAAGCGCAAGCGGTCGTGAGGAGCATCGCAGAAACAACAGCCGAGTATGCGGACAAGACGCACTATTACATGGACAAGCTCGCCGAAGGTATCGCGCGCATCGGCGCGGCGTTCTATCCGCACGAGGTCATCATCCGTTTTTCGGACTTCAAGACGAACGAATACCGCAAGCTTGTCGGCGGCGAGCTCTATGAGCCGGAAGAGGAGAATCCGATGATCGGCTGGCGTGGCGCGTCGCGCTACCACCACCCGGATTTTCGCGATGCGTTCGGCTTGGAGTGTCGCGGATTAAAGAAGGTGCGCGAGGAAATGGGGCTGACGAACGTCATTCCGATGATACCGTTCTGCCGTACGCCGGAGGAGGGGAAGCAGGTCGTGGACATTATGGCGCAGAACGGCTTGGACCGCGCGAAAGACCCTTCGCTCAAGATCTACGTGATGTGCGAGATACCGTCGAACATCCTCCGCGCTGATGACTTCTTGAACATTTTCGACGGTATGTCCATCGGTTCGAACGATCTTTCGCAACTCACGCTTGGCTTAGACCGCGATTCGTCCATCGTGAACACCATCGCGAACGAGCAGGACGCGTCGGTGAAGAAGCTTATCGCTGATATCAT
>CAZMPQ010000011.1:4582-10073 GCA_964568535.1 uncultured Candidatus Saccharibacteria bacterium | reverse complement strand
TCCGCATCTGTAAAGAGAAAGGAAAATACATCGGCATTTGCGGACAGGCGCCGTCCGACTATCCCGACTTCGCGCGCTTCCTCGTGCAGCACGGCATCCAAAGCATGTCGTTGAACCCGGACACGGTCATCAAAACGCTTTCCGCGATAGCAGAAGAAGAAAAGAAGATGGTATCATAAAGCATCATGCGCATTGCGTTCTTCGAGTTGGAGGGCTGGGAGAATCACTTGATCCTCAAGGAATTTCCCACGCACGAAGTATATCTTTCGCGCAATAAACTAACGCCGGAGGAGATCCCGTCGGATACGGGGTTCGAGGCAATATCGGTCTTCGTAGATTCGCGCCTGACCGCGGATGTCATCGCCAAGTTCCCGAACTTGAAGTTCATTGCGACGCGCTCCACCGGGTACGACCACATCGACATCGCCGCGTGCAAGGCCCGCGGCATCTCGGTGTCTTATGTTCCGGGATATGGCGATAATACCGTCGCGGAGTTCGCGTTCGGGCTTTTGCTCTCGCTCACGCGCAAGATCTATCTCGGCACGGAGCGCGTGAAGGAACATGGCTCGTTCTCCTTGGAAGGCCTGCGCGGCGTTGATCTTTTAGGGCGAACCATCGGTGTCATCGGCACCGGGCGCATCGGCCGGCACGCACTGCGCATCGCGCAGGGATTCGGCATGCGCATCGTCGCATACGATCCGAAACCAGATGTGCAGTTCGCGAAAGATGCAGGATTCGAATACCACCCCCTTGAGGAACTGTTGCGGATGTCCGATATCATTACCATCCATTGTCCGCTGACGCCCGAGACGAAACACCTCATCAATATGCAGAACATCAACCAGCTTCGGCGCGGCTCGTATCTGGTGAACACCGCCCGCGGCGGCATCATCGCGACCGAAGCGCTCATTTGGGCGCTGCAAGAAGGGTTCCTGGCCGGCGCGGCGCTCGATGTATTGGAAGAGGAGGGGGAAACAAAGGACGAGCTCCATATGCTTGCGAACGGCCATCCGAACGCCGAATCTTTGACGAACATGTTGCGGAATCACATTTTAATGAAAATGCCGAACGTGCTCGTCACGCCGCATCTTGCGTTCAATTCGGTGGAAGCGCTCCAGCGCATTTTGAACACGACCATCGCGAACGTGAAGGGATACGCGAAGCACGAGCTCGTCAACCTCGTGCCGTAGCGCCCCGGTGCGGTTTCGGTTATCCTGTCCCGTATGCGGATGGGATTTTGGGATACATTGCGCGGCCGCGAACGGCCATTCCTCGCGCTCGCGCCGATGGCGAACGTCACGGACGCGGCGTTCCGCCGGCTCATCGCGAAATATTCGCGCCCAGACGGGCCGGATGTTTTTTGGACGGAATTCGTTTCGGCCGATGGTCTTGTGTCCAAGGGCCGAGAGCGGCTCTTGCCCGACCTCTGGTTCACGGAAGCCGAACGGCCCATCGTCGCACAGCTTTTTACGGGAGACCCCGAGCGGATGAAACGCGCCGCTGCGCTCATTCGCGAGCTCGGTTTTGACGGGTTGGATATCAATATGGGGTGTCCTGATCGCGCCGTGGAGAAGCAGGGCGCGGGCGCTGCGCTCATGAAGGACCCGGCTCGTGCGGTCGCCTTGATCCATGCCGCGCGCGAGGGCGCCGACGGGCTTCCTATATCGGTGAAGACCCGTATCGGCTATCGCACGAACGATATTGCGAACTGGATACCCCGTCTTTTAGAAGCGGAACCGGCAGCTCTCACCATTCATGCGCGCACACGGCAAGAGATGTCCAAAGTGCCCGCGCAGTGGGAGCGCGTCGCGGAGACCGCGGAGCTCGTCCATCGCGCCTATGAACGTACGCCGGATGAACGCCCCCTCGTCATCGGGAACGGCGATGCAATGGACGTTGCGGATGCGGAACGGCGAGCACGCGAAGCCGGCGCGGACGGCGCGATGATCGGCCGGGGTATTTTCGGGAACCCCTGGCTCTTTGACCGTTCGCGTACATTGCCGCCGAGCGTGGAAGAGCGGCTGCGCGTTATGGTTGAGCACACTCGGCTCTTTGAGGAGCTGTTCCGCTCCGGCCCGCGACCCCACAAGAACTTTGATGTGATGAAAAAGCATTATGTTGCCTACGTTGCCGGGTTTCCCGGCGCAAAAGAGCTTCGTACCGAGCTCATGGAAGCGGCATCGGCTGACGAGGTGGCGCGTATCGTGCATTTGCGCTATCCTGATAGTGCTCCCGAATATACGAATCAAAAATAATATACGAATACATATATTCGTAATTCGTGCGCATTCGTATATTGGAGAATACTTTCATGACATTCAATAAGAATATCGGTGCGTTGGCGAAGGTGAACTCGTTCTTCCGCCAAGTAGTGGTCACGGGAGAGCACTTGCAGGTCGTGGTCATGAGCCTGACGCCAGGCGAGGATGCTGGAGAATCGGTGCACGCGACCGACCAGGTTGTGGTCATCGTGGAAGGCGAAGGATATGCGACCGTGAGCGGCGAACGGAGTTCGGTGACCGCCGAACACCTCGTGTTCATTCCAGCGGGTGCGGTGCATAACTTTGGAAACACGGGGAAGACCGATCTGAAGCTCTATACCATCTATGCGCCGCCGCATCACAAGTCCGGTACGATCCATGCATCAAAGACCGAGGCAGAGGCGGCTCAGAGCTTGGCGATGTAAGTTGGGAGCCCCCACTCGCTCTCGCATCCGTATCCTATGAAACTTCTGTTTCGGTATCTTTCGCGCCATCGCGGGACGCTCGCGCTCGCGCTTGCGCTTGCGGCGGTGAACCAGGTGTTCTCGCTCCTCGACCCGCAGATATTCCGGCTTATCGTGGACCGGTATGCATTGCGCGTCCATGAACTGCCGCGCGAGGAGTTCATCATCGGCGTCCTGTGGCTCGTTGCGGCGGCTATGGGCGTTGCGCTCGTCTCGCGCATCGCAAAGAACTTCCAGGATTATTTCGTGAGCGTCATGACCCAGCGCATCGGCGCGGGACTATATGGGGAAAGCATCGCGCACGCGTTCTCCTTGCCGTACGGCGTTTTTGAAGATCAACGCTCGGGCGAGATATTGCAGAAGCTGCAGAAAGCGCGGACGGACACGCAGGTATTCATCACGAACGCCATCAACATCGGATTCTTGTCGCTCCTTGGCATCGGGCTCGTGCTTGCCTATGCCGCCATCGTGCATTGGTCCATCGCGCTCACATTTTTCCTCATGTTCCCCTTGGTCGGCGGCATGATGGTATGGACGAGCAAGCGTATTAAGATCGCGCAGGAGCGCATCGTGAAGCGGAGCGCCGAGCTTGCCGGTTCTACCACGGAGACGCTCCGGAACGTGGAACTCGTGAAGAGCTTGGGGCTGGAGACGCAGGAAACGGAACGGTTGAACGAGGTGAACGTCAAGATCCTGGGACTGGAGCTTGCGAAGGTGAAGACCGTGCGAATGCTTTCGTTCCTGCAGGGTACGACCATTAATACCGTGCGTTCGGTCGTGATGGTCCTGATGCTCTGGCTCATGGCGCAAGGTGAGATGACGCTGGGCGAATTTTTCAGCTTGCTCTTCTATTCGTTCTTCGTGTTCAATCCGCTCTACGAGTTCGGGCAAGTGACGACGTCGTATCAGGAGGCCCGCGCAAGTATGGAGCAGGTTGAGCATCTGCTCGCCGTACGTCCGGAACCGAAGCCGGAACGCGCTGATACGCTGGGGCCGCTCAAGGAGCTTTCGTTCAAGGACGTGCACTTCTCGTACGCGGGAGCGTCGCGCCCCGCGGTGCGCGACATCAGATTGCGTATCCAGGCGGGGGAGTCGGTCGCGTTCGTCGGTCCGTCGGGTTCCGGCAAGACAACGCTCGTAAAGCTCATCGTCGGGCTCTATCGGCCGTCCGCAGGCCACGTCCTCGTGAACGGCATTCCAAGCGACCGTATCGACTTCGAGGCATTCCGGTCGCGCATCGGTTACGTGTCGCAGGAGACACAGCTCTTTGCGGGCACCGTGCGGGAGAATTTGCTCTTCGTCCGTCCGGATGCGACGGATGAAGAGTGCTTGACCGCGTTGCGGCACGCCGAGGCGATGCCCATTCTGGAACGTGGCGAATATGGACTTGATACGAAGATCGGCGAGGGCGGCATTAAGATATCGGGCGGCGAACGCCAACGATTGGCCATCGCGCGGGCGCTGCTACGTGATCCCGAACTCATCATTTTCGATGAAGCGACGAGCAGTTTGGATTCATTGACCGAGCGGGCGATAACCGACACGATCCGCTCCATTGCGAAGTCGCGGCCGAATCTCATGTCGGTCTCGGTTGCGCATCGGCTCTCTACGATTGCGCACGCGGACCGTATCTACGTGTTTGCGCAGGGCAGTATCGTGGAGACGGGAGGCCATGCTGAATTACTGGGACAGCAGGGACTTTATGCGGCGCTCTGGAAAGAGCAAAGCGCCGCGGGAAATGGCGGATGATGCGGTGCGCAGGCGCCGAGGAGCGATTTTTGGTGTATGCTAGAGCGTACGAGATATGAGCGATATCTATAAGGCACAGAACCCCACGATTCTCGTCATCTTCGGCATCACGGGCGATCTGGCACGCCGGAAGCTCGTGCCGGCGCTTTTTCACCTGCATCGCAAGAAGCTTCTGCCGCCGCTTTTCCAGGTCGTCGGGTTCTCCCGGCGAGCGATGTCCGACGGTGGGCTTCGCGATGAGGTGCGCAGCATGGTTGCCGCACAGGTGGGAAGCGAGAGCGCGACGCTGGATTCTTTTGCGCGTATGTTCGTCTACCGGCAAGGAATGTTCGAAGACGCCGCGGGGTATGGTTCGCTTGCGGAGTCCCTGGGGCGGAAGGACAACGAGTGGCGCGTGTGTTCCAACAAGCTTTTTTATCTCGCGGTGCCGCCGGAGCACTACGAGAGCATCTTCCGCCATATTGAATCGTCCGGCCTTACGGAACCGTGCAGTCCTGAAGAGGGATGGACGCGCGTGGTCGTGGAAAAACCATTTGGGAGGGATCTGAAAACGGCGGAGCGGCTGGATATCTTGCTCGGAAAACTATTCAAAGAAGAGCAGATCTATCGCATTGACCATTATCTCGGAAAAGAAACTGTCCAAAATATCCTGGCATTCCGATTCTCGAACTCGTTCCTCGGTCCAGCGTGGGATAAAAAGGCGATAGAGGAGATCCGCATTCGGCTTTTTGAGGCGGAGGGCGTGGAACAGCGCGGCGCGTTCTATGACGGCGTGGGCGCTTTGCGCGATGTCGGGCAAAACCATCTCCTGCAACTCCTTGCGCTTTTCACGATGGAACAACCGATCCGTTTTGATGCGCATGCGGTCCGTGCGGGGCGATTGGCCGTCCTGCGCGCGCTGCGCCAGATGTCGGGCAAAGATATCCGAACGCGCACGCTTCGGGGCCAATACGCCGGATATCGAAAGACGAAGGGCGCTGCGCCGGATTCGGAGACGGAAACCTTTTTCCGCATCAC
>CAZMPQ010000011.1:0-4482 GCA_964568535.1 uncultured Candidatus Saccharibacteria bacterium | reverse complement strand
GAAAGACGAAGGGCGCTGCGCCGGATTCGGAGACGGAAACCTTTTTCCGCATCACGGCGTTCCTCAAAACGCGCCGCTGGCGCGGTGTGCCGATGGTGCTTGAAAGCGGCAAGAGCACAGGAAGCGCGCGGGCGGAAGTTGAGGTACGGTTCCGTCACGAGGAACCGTGCTTGTGTCCGCCGAATTCTGGCCACACCTATCGCAACGTCCTGCGCTATCGCATCCAACCCGACGAAGGCGTATCGCTTTCGTTCTGGGTCAAGCGCCCGGGAACGGATATGGTAGTGGAAGAAAAGGATTTTTCGTTCAGCTATAAGGGCGCTTTTGACCCGACGCTTTTCATTGACGCATACGAAAAGCTGCTCCTTGATACCATCCAGGGCAACCAGACGCTTTTCGTTTCCACGGACGAGATAAAAGCGAGCTGGAAGTTCATTGACCCCATCGTGGAGGCCTGGCGGAAGAATGCCATTCCACTCACTTCGTACGAACCCGGCACTATCCCTGATAGTTCGTCTGATGCTCCTAATCCCTAATCCCTAATCCCTACGTTCTCATGTCTATTGGATATATCGGTCTCGGCAAAATGGGTTTGAGCATGGTGACGCGTCTTGTACGCAAAGGACATCGCATCGTCGTGTATGACACTGATGCGCATGCACGCGCGAAAGCGGAAAAAATCGGCGCGCGGACTGCGAGTTCCGTGCGTGAGTTGATGCAGTTGCTCCCATCGCCACGCGTTGTGTGGGTCATGGTGCCTCACAAGGCGGTTGATGCCGCGCTCCGCGATGTTCTGCGCTCTGCGAAGCGCGGCGATATCATTGTAGACGGCGGGAACTCTCATTTCACTGAAACTGTCCGGCGCGCAAAACGCCTGCGTTCGCGCGGCGTTCGGTTCGTGGATGCAGGTATCTCCGGAGGTCCCACAGGAGCGCTTCGCGGCGCGTGCGTCATGATCGGCGGTGAAAAGAGCGACTATGTGAAATTGAAGACGCTCTTCCGCGATGTTTCCGCCGGGGAAGGATATTATTTGTATGCGGGCAAGTCCGGTGCGGGGCACTTCGTGAAGATGGCCCATAACGGCATTGAGTACGGCATGATGCAGGCCATCGCGGAAGGATTTGAAGTATTAAAAAAAGGACCGTACAAGCTGGACCTCCGTGCTGTTGCTGAACTCTACAACCACGGGAGCGTCATAGAATCGCGCCTCGTCGGCTGGCTTGCGAAGGCGTATCGCGAACACGGTGCGGCGCTCAAAGGAATATCGGGCTCCGTCGGCCATACCGGAGAAGGGGAATGGACGGTGAAGATTGCGAAGAAACTTAAAGTGCCCGTGCCCATAATTCACGGCGCATTCAAGTTCCGCGTGCAATCAAAAGGGAAGCCAAGCTACACCGGCCAGATACTTTCCGCGCTCCGTAGTCAATTCGGAGGGCATAAGGCGAGATAGGGTATGGAACTGCTTATCTATCCCGAGCCGGAGCGCGTAAAGAGCGAAGCGATAAACGCCGTGAATGGGATGCTGGAGCGCGAGTTCGGCGGGCCGTTGCTTTTCCTCTTATCCGGCGGTTCGGGTCTCGCGCTTTTGGACGGCGTCCGCGCGGAATTACTGGGTCCGCATATGACCATCATGATGTCCGACGAGCGATTGAGCACGGACCCGGCAATAAATAACTTTGCGCAGATGATGGCGAAACCGTTCTATCGGAACGCGACGGAGCGGGGATGTGCATTCATTGATACCCGTGTCCGCGAGCAAGAGGCGGTGGAAGCGCTCGGTGTTCGTATGCACGATGCGCTTATTGCGTGGCGAAGGGCGAATCCGCAGGGACGAGTCGTGATGACGCAGGGTATGGGGCCGGACGGCCACACGTGCGGCGTGATGCCCTTTCCGCACGATGAGAATAAGTTCAAGGAACTTTTTGAAAAGGATGGTAGCTGGGCGGTTGGTTACGACGCATCCGGTAAAAGTGAGCATCCGCTCCGCGCGACCGTGACCATCTCGCTCCTCAAAAATGGCGTAGACGAAAGCATTGCCTACGCGATCGGGTCCGCAAAACGAGCGGCTCTGAAGCGCGTCTCGGCAGGGGATATTGAACATTGGAAAACACCTGCCGCCGTGATGCGGGAGATGCGGAACGTGACGCTCTTCACCGATCAGAAAATATAGGGTAGGATTCAGCTCATGACGATAGACGAATTCCAGAAAGTTGAACTTCGCATTGCGAAAATCCTCACTGCAGAACGCGTAGAGGGCTCGGAAAAACTGGTAAAGCTAAATGTTCAACTGGACAATGCGACAAGGCAGCTTGTTGCGGGGATCGGAAAGGCCTACGCGCCCGAAGCGCTTGTGGGACGCGAAATAGTCATCGTGGCGAATTTGGACCCGCGCATATTTACGATAAAGAAAGCGGATGAAGCAACGGATACGCCCGCCATAACTTTAGAAAGCCAGGGCATGCTTCTCGCCGCACACGGCGAAGACGGTTCGCCGGTCCTCCTTATGCCTGAGCGCGACGTCCCGCCGGGGAGTAAGATAAGCTAATACTATCTTATGTCCGAAACCCAGCCACGGTGCCAAAGTTGCGGAGTGCGGATGGCCGACGAGATGTTCGGCACGGAAGCCGATGGGAAACCGGCGGCGGAGTGGTGCAAACAGTGCTATCAAAACGGCGCGTTCATGAAGCCGGATATGACGATGGATGAGATGTTCGCGCAATTCATCAAGGCAGCGACCAAAGATCCGAAGGCATCCGAAGACCAAGCGAACGTACTCGCGCACGCCATTATCCCGCAACTGAAGAGGTGGAGAAAGTAGAAACTGGAAAGTAAAAATGGAACGTTGCACCGGTGCTCGCGGTTTATTATACTGAACGTAATGACAGTAAACACCATAAAGGGGCTCATATTCATCGCGCTTGCGGCGGCGCTCTTGTGGTACGGCCGCGACTATAACACCCGTATGGCCGAGCGGAGTGTGCAGGAAACAAAACAACGCGCGGAGGAGTTCGCCGCGTGGCAAAGTACCGCAATGGAAAATCTGAAAAAAGAGGATGTGGTGGTTGGAACGGGCGCAGAAGCGAAGAGCGGCGATCTGCTTTCCGTGCATTATACCGGGACGCTCACGGACGGTACGAAGTTCGACAGTTCGGTTGACCGCGGGCAGCCGTTCGAGTTCCGCGTTGGAACGGGACAGGTCATCCAGGGCTGGGACCTTGGCCTTGTCGGGATGAAGGTTGGCGGCAAACGGAAGCTCACTATTCCGCCGGAGCTGGCGTACGGCCCCGCCGGAGCGGCGCCGCTCATCGGACCGAATGCAACGCTCATGTTTGACGTTGAGCTCTTGGCGGTGAACGGAGCGAAATAGTCCTCATAATGTCATTTTCGTTCGATATCGTCGCGCGCGACCCAAAAAGCCGCGCGCGGGTTGGGCGCATCAAGATCGGCGAGCGCATCGCCGAAACACCAGCATACGTCGCGGTTGCGACGAACGGCTATATTCGCACACTTGAACCGGAAGATATTCCGCGCACGGGAACGCAGATAGCTATCGCGAACACGTATCATCTATGGCGAGAGCTCGGTGACGAGGGACTTGCCTCCTATCCCGGACTCCGCGCCGCTATGGAGTGGCGAGACGGTATCATCATGACCGACTCCGGAGGTTTTCAAGTGTTCAGTTTGGGCGCGTCGCGAGAACACGGCACGGGAAAAGTTTCGTTTGAAGAAGACCGAGCATCTGCATCGAGCGAAAGTATGGTGCGCGTGACGGACTCTGGGGTATATTTCCGCGATCCATCGTTCGGCGGAGGGCCGGACGATGAACAGTATCTCGATGCAGAGCTTTCCATGAAGATACAGGAAGCGCTTGGCGCGGACATCATCTTTGCGTTCGATGAACCGAGCTCACCGCTCCACGATAAAGCGTATACGCGTATTGCGATGGAGCGGACGCATCGTTGGGCAGAGCGGTCGCTTGAAGCGAAGCAATCCGATCAGGCGCTTTTCGGTATTGTGCAAGGCGGGGCGTATGAGGACCTGCGGCGGGAAAGCGCGGAATTCATCGGTAAGCTGCCGTTCGCCGGGTTCGGTATCGGCGGCGCGTTCAGTAATTCGTTCGGCGATACGCGCGAACGGACCGCGAACGAACTGAACTGGAGCATCCCATTCCTACCGGACGAACGGCCGCGGCACCTCTTGGGTATCGGCAGAATAGAGGACGTTTTCCTTGGCGTGGAAGCGGGAATCGATACGTTCGATTGCGTTATTCCGACGCGCGAAGCGCGGCATGGCTCGCTCTGGACGAAGGATGGCCGTTTGGACATTGGCGGAAAAGGAAAATATGCCGAAGATAGCGGCCCCGTAGAAGATGGATGCGAATGCCCCGCATGCTCGGATGAACAGGTCTCGCGCGCAGAACTGCATCGGCTTTTTCGCGATAAGAACCCGCGCGCCGGACGATTAGCGACGATACATAATTTG
>CAZMPQ010000010.1:9522-23213 GCA_964568535.1 uncultured Candidatus Saccharibacteria bacterium | reverse complement strand
TAAATAATGAAACCTGGTGTGAAGTATAGAAAAGAGCAGAAAGCTGTCAATCCCTTGTTTGGGGAGTGGGGGCAGGGGCAAATCTACGCCTCCGCGCGCCCGCCGGAGGCCAAAATAGCGAGGGCAAGCGCATCGCTCGCGTCATCAAGGACGCGCAGGTCGGGTTCGCGGAGGATGAGACGGACCATTTTTAGGACCGCGCGCTTATCCGCTGCCCCGTATCCGGTAATGCCGAACTTCACCGCCCGCGGGGAAAGCTCATGAATGGGAACGCCGCGTTCCGCGGCTGCTAAGAGCAGTACGCCGCGGGCCTCCGCGACAGCCATCGCCGTTCGCTGGTTGGTTGAGAAGAACAGTTGCTCGATGCCAAGCCCCGCGGGACGATGTTCGTCGATGAGGCGGAGTAGCGCGCGATGGATCTCCGCAAGTCGCTCGGCGCGCGCCCGGCTCGCAACAGGGAAAATACCAGCCGTGACGAATCGGACGCTCCCTCCCGAAGCCTCCACAACGCCGTATCCGACCCGCGTCGTGCCGGGATCTATGCCGATAAAACGACGACGCGCGCGTTCACGCATCCGCGGCGGTCGTGAATACTCGTTGGACATCTTGGTGTTCTTCAAGGGCGTTTATAAGTTTTGCGAGCGCTTCGGCGTGCTCATCGGCTACATCCTGAGGAAATTTCGCGCGCCATTTCGGGTCAGCGTCGGCAGGAGATACATCGAACGCCCAGCGAACGCTTCCTGTTTCAGCCCACTTCCCGCCATAGTCGCTCAAGATCTTTTTGATCTCCGCAACCGTCCGGTTCTTGCTATCCGTCGTTGCCTCAATAAGGATGGCGACCCCGCCTGGCCCGTACGCCTCGAATAGCAACTCTTCGACCGCCGCACCCGCCTCGGATGCGCGGCGTATCGCGCGCGCAATGTTGTCCGCAGGCACCGAATTTGCGCGCGCTTTATCCACGGCGGTGCGGAGCCGCGGATTGAAATCGGGATTCGGCTCCGTGCGAGCAGCGGCCGTGATAGCGGTAAGGAGCTTGGAGAAGACCGCGCCACGCTTCTTGTCAGCCGCTTCTTTCTGTCGCTTAATGCCCGCCCAGTGAGAATGTCCAGCCATACGGGTATTATTATAGATCTCGCGCCGCGAGTGCCGCCAGCAACGCTCGGTTGCCGCAGCGCCGCGCGAGATTTACACTTAGGGGATATGGCGAACGACGAAAGAGATTTCCAACACAAGCTGCAGAAGCTTCGGCGCGATGCCGAAGAGCGCGACGCCGAACATCGGGGGCAGAAACTCGGTGTGCAATATATCGACTTGCGCAAGGTGCCCGTTGCGATAGAGGCATTGCGTCTTGTGCCGGAGGACGACGCACGAAAAGCGCTCGTTGCAGCCGCAGAGATCAAGGCGCACAATCTCGCGGTCGCCGCATACGACCCGACGTCGGTCGACGCGCAACGGGTCATCGCTGCGTTGAAGGACAAGCACTACGCCGTCCGGGTGTTTACCGCATCGCGCAGCGCGCTCGAAGAGGCATGGAAACTCTACCGATTCGCAGGAACCGACACTGGGGAGATAACGGGGAAGTTCGAGATTACCAAGGTAGAACAACTCGTCGGAACGCTGAAGAACATCCAGGGAGTTGCCGCGGAAGTCAGCCAGCGAGATGTTCAAAAGCTGACGACGACCGAGCTATTCCAGATCGTCCTCGCGGGAGGCCTTGCGACACACGCATCAGACCTTCACTTTGAAGTTGAAGAGCACAATTCAAAGATACGATACCGCCTCGACGGCGCGCTCTACGATGTTATCGCGAACATTCCACAGCGCACCTACGATGCGCTCATATCGCGCATTAAGCTGCTCTCCGGCCTCAAGATAAACATCCACAGCGAACCACAGGATGGCAGATTCACGATAGGGTTGAGCACGAAGGAGGTTGAGGTGCGCGTCTCCGTTATCCCATCCGAGTTCGGCGAGACGGTCGTCATGCGGCTTTTGGACCCAGACTCCATCAATGTGGACCTTGCGCGCCTGGGGCTCCGACCGGACGACCTCCAGATCGCTGAGCGCGCCATCCAGCGGCCGAACGGTTTGGTGCTGAATACAGGCCCGACCGGTTCCGGAAAGACAACAACGCTCTATGCGTTCCTCCGTCGCATCGTGAACCCCGAGATCAAGATCATCACCGTGGAGGACCCAATAGAATACCGCGTCCCGGGCGTCGAGCAGACCCAAACCAATCCCGACGCGGGATACACCTTCGCCGGAGGGCTCCGTGCTATCTTGCGGCAAGACCCAGACGTCATTCTGGTCGGCGAGGTGCGCGACAAGGAGACCGCAGATATCGCGCTCCAGGCGGCGCTGACCGGTCACCTCGTGTTCTCTACGCTCCACACGAATGACGCAGCAGGCGCTGTGCCGCGGCTCGTAGACCTTGGCGTCCGGCCAATGACCATCGGGCCGGCGCTCGCGCTCGCCATCGCGCAACGGCTTGTGCGGCGTCTTTGTACAGCATGCCGCGTTTCCGAAAAGCTTCCGCCAGAACTGCAAAAGAAGCTGCAGGAGTTTTTGAGGGGCTTGCCGGAGCGCGTGGACCGCACACCATACGAAAAGATGACCGTGTATTCCAAAAAGGGATGTGATGAATGCAGCAACGTGGGATATCGCGGTCGCATCGCTATTTACGAGTTCTTGGAAACAGGCCCGGAATTCGAGGAAGCTATTATTAAGGGCCTCTCAACGGGAGAGATACGAGAAATGGCGCGCAAGCAGCGGATGGTGACACTCCAAGAAGACGGCGTCCTGAAGGTCATATCCGGTATCACAAGTTTCGCCGAGGTGGAGAGCATCACCGGAGAAATTCCCTGGCTGCATACGAACGCATAGAGGAAAAAGAAGACCTGCGCATGCGCAGGTCTTCTTTTTGTGGTGCTCGTCTTGTGCCTGGGGGCTCATCCCGCGGGAGCAGGATTGAAAAAGATCTCTTTTTCGCTGGGCGAAAAGAAGTTAGAATTGCCCCGAGGAGAGATGTCGCCGAAGCCACACCATCCTAAGGAGCTAGGGACAACTCCTACCCCCAGACACTAGACGACCACACTGCCTTACCCGAGGCTTCCATGCTAGCATAAACCAAAACCAATGTCAAGCTTTTTGGGGATTACGTGGGGGTAACATGTGCATGGCGAAAAAGGGCAGGAAACGCCGGAAATCCTTATACTACAAGGGCTATGAAGGACAGTAAGGCCAAGAAAAGGGGGCAAACAGGCGACGATGCAGCAGTTGACCAACTCTTGCGGCCAACCTCGTGGGATGAATACGTTGGCCAGGCGAAGGCCAAGGAGAACTTGCGCATTATCATCGAGGCGGCGCGCCGGCGGGGCGGAGCGATGGACCACATTCTTCTGTGCGGCCAGGCGGGACTGGGGAAGACGACCCTTGCGCATCTCGTTGCACACGAACTGGGCGGTTCGGTGAAGACGACATCCGGCCCGGCGCTGGAGCGCGCCGGCGATATCGCGGCAATCCTGACGAACTTGGAGCCTGGCGAAGTGCTCTTCATCGACGAGGTGCATCGCATGAATCATCTGATCGAAGAAGTGCTCTACCCCGCAATGGAATCGCGGAAATTGCATCTCGTGGTGGGAAAAGGCCCGGCCGCGCGGACACTCACGCTTGACCTCCCACCATTTACGCTCGTCGCCGCAACGACGCGCGAAAGCCTGCTTTCCCAACCACTTCGCTCGCGGTTCGGCGCCATCTTTCGGTTGGACTACTATGCATCACAGGATATCGAGCGCATCCTGGAGCGCTCCGCCCGCATTCTGGGCGTGAAGACCGTTCCTGATGCGGTTTCGTTCCTCGCGCGCGCGTCCCGCGCAACGCCGCGCGTAGCGAACCGTTTGTTAAAGCGCGCGAGAGATTATGCGGAGGTCCACGGCAACGCAGAGATTACCCGAAGCGCAGCAGAACGCGCGCTTGCGCTGATGGACATCGACGAACGCGGGCTGGAACCGCAGGACCGGCGCCTCCTTGAAGTGGTCATCACGAAGTTCGGCGGGGGGCCGGTTGGCGTGCAGACGCTCGCGGCGGCAATGAGCGACGACCAAGGAGCGATAGAGGAAATATACGAGCCGTATTTGATGAGCATCGGGTTCCTAAAGCGGACGCCCGGTGGACGCGTGGCGCTTCCGGCTGCGTACGAGCATCTCGGCATCAAACGACCCGGAGAGATGTTATAGGCACCAAACGTTTCCATGGTATACATCAGTGAGTGGTTGCCGAACCCCGCGGGGAATGACGCCGCGGGCGAGTGGGTTGAGTTGTGGAATGCTGGGCCAGACACCGCGGACCTTTCGGGATGGCGGCTCGTCGCCGGAACAGGAAAAGGACACGCCTTGCAGGGCGTGCGGCTCGCTGCGGGGGAACGCGTCGTGCTACACCGGAAATCGACGAAACTGACGCTCAAGAACGCGGACGGATCAATTGCGCTCATCTCTGCTGCGGGCGCCGAGGCAGACCGCGTCGCGTTCGTCGGCACAGCTCCCGAGGGAAAGAGCGCGAATCGCGGCATGCTCGGGCGCGCTTTCTTCGCGGACCAGACGCCCGGCGCGACGAACGCGCAGCCATCACTCGCACTCATTGGAAATTCGGCGCCAGAGTTCGGCACGGTCCGCATCGCGACACCAGCTGTTGAGGTGGTGCTCGTCGGCGCGGTATGTGCGATGCTTTTCGCATGCGCAGTGATATTTATCATTAAAAAGAACCATGCACTTGAAGAGCTCTTCGTCCGCTCGCACTGAAGCGCTCGGCAAACGCGCTGGTCAGGCCCTTGTGCGCCTCGGCGCTCGCCGCTCGGCGCGCGTGCTCTTGCTGCGCGGTGATCTCGGGAGCGGAAAGACCACGTTCATGCGGGGTTTCGCACGCGGGCTCGGCGCGCGCGGTCGGGTTGCGAGCCCAACGTTTATCATCGTGAGGCGCATGCCGGTCGCGCGCGGGCCGTTCGCAAACCTCTTTCACATCGACGCATACCGCCTCTCGTCCGGCGCGAATATCCGTGTATTGGGCGTTCGGGAGGCGCTCCGCGACCCGCGGAACGTCCTTGCGGTAGAATGGCCGGATACGGTCCGCGGCGCACTGCCGCGCGGCGCGCTCACGGTGCGATTCTCTCACGGCGCGCGGCGGGCCGAGCGGTCCATCGACCTACCAAAACAACTCATATGACCACCGAACGAAAAGATCTGCTGCTCATCGACGCGAACTCGCTTGTGCACCGTTGCTTTCACGCGCTTCCACCGCTCACGACATCAGCAGGTGAGCCGGCGCAGGCGCTCTACGGTATGGCGAGTATTTTCTTGCGCATGTGGCGGGACGAACGGCCAGCGTATGCCGCCGCGCTCTTCGACCGGCCCGAACCCACGTTTCGGAAGGAGCGATATCCCGAATACAAGGCGACGCGTCCTCCTGCGCCGAACGAACTCATCGCGCAACTCATCGCGGCGCACGACCTGTTTCCCGCGTTCGGCATACGGACCTTTGAGCTGCCCGGATATGAGGCAGACGACCTTATTGCAACGCTCGCGGAACGGTTCGGCAGCGAGCCGGAACTGCGCGTGGTCATCCTGACGGGGGATACGGACACGCTCCAACTGGTCCAGGACGACCGCGTGGTTGTGCGCGCGTTCCGCACGGGATTGAGCGATACGGTGATCTACGACGACCGCGCCGTGCGCGAACGGTACGGACTTGCGCCGGAGCAGCTACCCGACTACAAGGCGCTCGTTGGTGACACGTCGGATAACGTGAAAGGGGTTCCCGGTATCGGACCGAAGACCGCTCGCGAACTCCTTGTGCGGTTCAAAACGCTCGACGAGATATTCCGTCGGATGCCGAAGGAAGACCCGAAGCGTGCAGTGCGATTCGCGCAATTCGAGGCGCACGCGAAGGAAGCGCGCGGACTGGTGATTTTGGAGCGCAAGGCGCCTATTGATATGGTCCGGCTTGCAGACCTGAGCGTCCCCAGCGGGGAGGCGACGATGCGGAACTACCTGGAAAAACAAGGCTTCACCAGCCTCATAAAAAGAATGGACGGGCCTCCTGGCAGGCCGGAGGCGGCAGCGAAAGGAAAAGCGAAGAAACCCGCCCCAAAGCCCCAGGGAGCCCTATTCTAGAAGCCGCTTCCGGTGGTATGATTACGCCGGAGCGCCATGGGAAACGCACAGAAACTGTTCCGCGACATCACGCGAGTGCTCGGGTTGCCCGAGATGCGTGCGTTTTGGCTTGCGTTGCCGGTCTTCGCCGGGCTCATTGCCATCGCGGCATTTGGTGCGAGCATGCCCGCAGGGGCGCGCATCCCCCTGGTCATTGTGTTCGCGCTCGGCGCGCTCGGAGCGGTCTTTTGGACATCATACCGCCTTGCGTCCGCGAGCTCCGGTTCGCGCCTCGAGCACGGCGAGCTCAAAAGCATCGTGCAAAGCATCGGCGACGCGCTTATCGTGTACAATCAGGACTTCCGCGTTCTCTTCTTCAACCCGGCCGCTGAAAAATTATTCTCACTAAAAGCCGAAGAGGTGATGAAGAAAGAGATATCCCCGCAGCTTGCGGAGGATCCGGCGTATCGTTTCCTCGCACGCGTCATCTTCCCGTCGCTTGCCCCATCGCTCGTGTACCGTTCCCGGGCGGGGCAGTATCCGCAGGTCGTGGACATCTCGTTCGACGACCCGCTCTTAGAGTTGCGCGTCACGACCTCGCCCATCGTGGATGCCGGAGGGAACGTCGTCGGGTTCATGAAGGTCATCGCGAACCGCACGCAGGAAATATCACTGTTGCGCTCCAAAAACGAGTTCATTGAGGTGGTGTCGCATCAGCTCCGGACGCCGATTACGGAGGTGAACTGGGCGCTCGATACCATCGTGAAGGATGAGAAACTTGCGCCGGACACGCGCGAGCTGTTGAACCAGACCGCCGTCTCCGCGAAACGCATCATGAACATCGTGGAGAACCTCTTGGACATCACCAAGATGGAAGAGGGGCGGTTCGGATATAATCTTGCGCAGACGAACATCGTGCAGTTCCTGGACGGCGTGCTCGCCGCGGCTATGCCGCAGGTGGAGCGCGCGGGGCTGAAGCTCTATTTCGAACGGCCGCAGGAAGAACTGCCGATGGTCACGATAGACGGACAGAAGATATCCATGGTCGTTGCGAATCTGGTGGACAACGCCGTCCGATACAACGTGCCGAACGGACAGATCATCGTGAAAGCCGAGCGGGCGAAGGACGCGCGGTATGTGCAGGTCGGTGTTCGGGACACTGGCATTGGCATTCCAGCCGAGGATATCGATAAGGTGTTCACAAAATTCTTCCGCGCGGGGAATGCAGTAAAGTTCCATACGGATGGCTCCGGCCTGGGGCTCTGGATCGCGCGGAACATCATCCGCGCACACGGCGGCGATATGTGGGCGGAGTCCGAACTGAACCGCGGCACGACATTTAATTTCCTGTTGCCGGTAGAACAAACCCTCACGCCGACGAACGAAGGCGCGAACGCTCCACTTACCTGAACCGATGTCTCCTGCGAACCGCCATATCACCAAGAAGCACCGGCCGCGCAGGAAGAAGGCCAGAACAAAATTCATCTTCGTCGTCGGCGGCGTTATGTCCGGTGTCGGGAAGGGCATCGCATCAGCGTCCATCGGGAAGATATTGCAATCGCGGGGGTTTGAGATCTCCGCATTGAAGATCGACCCGTACGTGAACGTGGACGCGGGGACGATGAACCCAACCGAACACGGCGAAGTGTTTGTGTTGGACGACGGCACCGAGTGCGACCAGGACCTCGGGAACTACGAGCGCTTCTTGGACCGCGATTTTTCAAAAGCGAACTATATGACGACCGGGAGCGTATATCTCTCGGTCATCAACCGCGAGCGGAGCATGGGCTACGGCGGGAAGAATGTGGAGGTCGTGCCGCACATTCCGTTGGAGGTCATCAGCAGAATAGAGACCGCGGCGCGGAAGGACCATGCCGAAGTCGTCATCACGGAGATCGGCGGGACGGTCGGCGAATATCAGAACGTGCTTTTTTTGGAGGCCGTGCGCATGATGAAGGCGAAGCGGCCCGGCGACGTGCTCCTGGTCCTCGTGAGCTATCTGCCCATCCAGAACGACGAGAACGAGCTCAAAACCAAGCCGACTCAGCACGCCGTGCGCCTCTTGAACAGCGCGGGTCTCCAGCCAGACGTCATCCTCGCGCGCGCGAAATACGCATTGGACGCGCGCAGGAAAGAGAAGATCGCGTTCAATTGCAATCTGCGCGAACGGGACATTATTTCCGCGCCGGACGCGAAGAGCATCTACGAAGTACCGGCCATTTTTGAAAAAGAGAAGCTGGGAAATACGCTCATCGCAAAGCTCGGGCTCGCGCCGCGGCGGAAGGACCTCGTGGAGTGGCGCCGGCTCGTGGGGCGCATCCAGCGCGCGACCACGGCCGTGAAGATCGGCATTGTCGGAAAGTATTTCGGGAGTGGCCACTTCATCCTCGCGGATTCGTACATTTCCGTCATTGAGGCGGTGAAGCACGCGGCCGCGGCGCTCGGACGGCGGCCAGAGATCGTGTGGCTGGACGCGGAAAAGTATGAGACAAGTCCGGCAGCGGTGAAAGAGCTCGCGTCCTACGACGGCGTCATCGTGCCCGGCGGGTTCGGTTCGCGCGGCGTCGAGGGAAAGATACGCGCCATCCAATATTTACGCGAGAAGAAGGTGCCGTTCTTCGGATTGTGCTACGGCATGCAGCTCGCGGTTGTGGAATTCGCCCGGCATGTTGTGGGGCTCAGGGGAGCGAACACGAGCGAGGTGAATCCGCGGACACCGCATCCGGTCATCGATATCATGCCTGAGCAGAAGAAAAATCTTGCCGCGAAGGATTACGGCGCGACGATGCGGCTTGGCGCGTACCCCGCCGTGCTCGCGCAAAAAACGACGGCGCGGCGCGCATACGGAGCGCGCCAGATATCCGAACGTCACCGCCATCGGTACGAAGTGAATCCGGATTTTATCACGAAGCTTGCGAAACGCGGACTCGTATTTTCGGGAACATCGCCCGACCACCGACTCATGGAAATAGCAGAATTGCCACAAACGAAACACCCATTCTTTTTAGGAACGCAATTTCACCCCGAGCTTAAATCCAGGCCACTTCATCCACACCCGCTATTTTCAGCGTTCATAAAAGCAGCAGCGAACCGGAGGAAATAGAAAAGAGATGGAACGGCGGAGGGGGTCGGGGAACTGCAACCGGTTCCCCATGTCGGAATGACCGAGCACATAACACGTTATGTGCTCGGGGACTCAAAACCGAGGGTTTTGAGGGAGCCCCGCTGTAGCGGGGCGACGTTCCACCCCGAGTTGAAGAGCAGACCGCTCAAGTCACATCCACTGTTCCCTGCGTTCATGAAGGCCGCAGCGAATCGGAAAAAATAAGCACACTCGGCACTTTACGGGGCCCCAGGAAACGGCTATCCTACCGCCGATGATCTCTGTCCTCTTGGGCCCGGATAGTTACCGACGCGGACAGCGCGCAAGGCGGCTCGTCGCGGAATTCGCGGCGGCGCATCCACAGGCTCCTATCCTGCGCATTGAGGGCGACGCGGAGGATGCGGGCGGGCGCTTTACAGAATTCGTGCGCGCCTCGTCGCTTTTTGAGCCGCGGAAGCTCGTGGTTGTGGAGCCGCTCTTTGTGGATGGGACAAAAGCGCTCGGAGAGACGCTCAAGCGCGTTGCGGAAGACGCGCTATGCACCGTTATCATTCATGCGGAAACCGCGCCGGTATCGCCATTCACCTTTCTTAAGAAAGACGGCAGGGGAATAACGACCGAGGCGTTCCCGCGGCTTACCGGAGAGAAACTGAATGCGTGGGTCGCGAATGAAGCAAAAGCGTTGGGCGTGACGCTCACGCCGGGGGCCCTGCGACTTCTCGCGGACGCATATGCATCCGACACATGGAGCATCGCGACCGAGCTGCAGAAGCTCGCGTCATATCCCGGCGGGCGCGTGGGCGAGGAAGACCTCGCTGCGCTCGGCGTGGAAATCGCGCCGGATTTTATAAGCGGCATCCGAGGGCTCATGGCGCCGGCGGTCGGGGAGCGGCTCGCATCGCTTGCACGGCTCTTTGCCTCCGGCGAACCGGCGCAAAAGATATTTAGCATGCTGCCGTACTGGTGGTCGGCGCGTCTCGACATGCTTGCCGCCTATGACCGCGGCGTGAAATCCGGCAAGTTGGACTACGAAGAGGCCTTGACCGACGTTCTGATTCGGTAGCGGTATGAGAAGAAAAACCCCGGCGAGCCGGGGGTTTTCTTACTTGATCAATTTGGAAAGACGCGATTTGAGCCGGCTCGCGGCGTTTTTCTTTATCGTGCCCCTCTTCGCGGTCTTGTCCAGGATGCGGAAGACCTTCGGAAGCTCGGCGCGGGCGCCTGCAATATCCTTCTTGGCGACAAGCGCGCGGTAGGATTTGATAGCCGCGCGCAAGACATCCTTGCGGTCGCGGTTCACCTTCCGCCGCCGTCGGTTTTGGCGGAGGGCTTTCTTTGCAGATGAAGTGATAGGCATAACGGGGAGCAGTATAACGCATCGGAGAAAAAAAACAAGGTGCGGCCGGTATTGTGGAACCTCTGCGCGGTGGCGTACACTAGGAGTATCATGATCGCGTCGGTGTCAGGAAAGTTGGCGGGGGCGGGGGAGCAGCGCGCAACGCTCGATGTGCACGGTGTGGGGCTCAAGGTGTTCTGCTCACAACGCACACTCCATGCGCTCCCACGCCGCGGTTCGCTCATCACGCTCTATACGCATTTGCATGTCCGCGAGGACGCGCTGGATCTCTATGGGTTTCCGACAGAACAGGAGCTTGCGCTCTTTGAGCAGCTCATCTCGGTTTCGGGTGTGGGGCCGAAGTCGGCGCTCGCAGTGCTTGATGTGGGAAGTCTGCCGGACATCGCCGCCGCTATCGCCGAGAGCCGCCCCGACCTTCTGTCTCGGGCGCCGGGTATTGGTAAGAAGACGGCGGAACGCATCGTGCTGGAACTGAAGACAAAAGTGCGCGCGGGCAGGACGGAAGCAGCCGTTGCGCGCATGGATGCGGACGCCGACCTCCTGGAGACGCTGATGAGCCTCGGGTATCGTCGCGAAGAAGCGAAAGAGGCGCTCGCCCGCGTTGATAAAGGGACAACAGAGCTCGGCCCGCGGCTCAAGGCGGCACTCAAGCTTTTGGCGGCCGGACGAAGATGAGCGGATTTTTAGAACAGGTCAAACAATTCCCCCCGGTGCGCCTCTTGTACCGCATGCCATGGCTCTTTCGGCCATACCACTACGCGCTTGCGCTCATCGCCGCATGGTGGAACGGTTTTCCTGCGGAGAAAATGACCGTGGTCGGGGTGACCGGCACGAAGGGGAAGACCACGACAAGCAACCTCGCGGCGCAGCTTTTGCAGTACACAGGAAGGAAAACGGGCCTCGCGACAACGCTCAATTTCCGCATTGGCGAGAAGGAGTGGGTGAACGAAACGAAGCAAACGATGCTCGGCCGGCTCGCGCTCCAGGAGTTGTTGCGCCAGATGGCAACGGACAACTGTCGGTTCGCGGTAGTAGAAACATCATCCGAGGGCATTTTGCAGTATCGCCATCGCTTCATCGACTACGACGTCGCGGTCTTCACGAATATCTCTCCGGAACACATCGAGCGGCATGGTAGTTTTGAGAACTACCGCGACGCGAAGCTCGCGCTTTTCCGGCAGGTCTCGCGGAAGCCCGAGTCCATCGGCGTCTACAATCTGGACGACCCGAACGCGGAATATTTCCTGGAAATACCGATGAAACAGAAGTACGGGTTCTCGCTCAAAGCGACCGCGCGCGAAGAGGGGCTCGCGAAGCAATATGGCGTCGAGCACTACTTTCCAGTGAGCGACGTGAAGCTTGCGATCAACAAGACCGCGTTCACCATGGCCGGCGAGCATTTTGAAACGGCGCTGACCGGCGAGTTCAATGTCTATAACGCGGCCTCCGCCATCTGCATCGCAATGGGATTGGGCCTGAACGCGAAACGGCTCGTGCGGCCGCTCGCGGTCGCGCGAGCCGTGCCGGGGCGTTTTGAGATCGTGAACGCCGGCCAGCCGTTCGCCGTGGTGGTTGATTACGCGCACGAACCCGCGAGTTTGAAGGCGGCGTACGAAGCCGTGCGGCTATTCAAGCCGAAGCACGTCATTGGTGTCCTTGGCGCGCAGGGGGGCGGCCGGGACGTATGGAAGCGGCCAGCAATGGGGCGTATCGCGGGCGAGTATTGCGACCAGATCATCCTGACGACCGAAGACCCCTATGATGAGGACCCCATGGCCATCATTGCGGACATCAAGAGGGGCATTTACGAGAGCCAGAAGCAATTCAAGCCAGTCTACAAGATCGCGGACCGGCGCGAGGCCATCCGAAAAGCATTGCTCCTCGCCGAGAAGGGCGACGCAGTCATCCTAACAGGGAAGGGAGGAGAGATGTGGATGTGTTTGGAAAAAGGAAGGAAGATATCATGGAACGAGCGCGGCATCGTGGAAGAGCTCATTAATGAAGAAGGCGACCGCATCCTCACGCGCTCAGGGAGGAATTTGCGTTTTGAAACGAGCGACGCCGAAGCATAGGGCAGGGTAATAAAAATGCGAGGACCAGCAAGCTCCGAGGAGCTGGCTGGTCCCATTGCTCGCGCATCCCTCACCGCAACTCGCGGCAGCTCTCGATTACGACATACGGTCGCTCGAGTCCGTGTTCGCGCTTGACGGTGCGCTTGATGTCGCGGATCGCGAAGCGCTGTCCCTGGTTCGGTGAGTCGGCCCACTTCGTTTTTTTGAAGTGGAGATCGCTGAGTTGAGCGACCCGCGCTTCGATCTCGTATTCGTGCGCATATTCCGCTGGTCTGCCCACGTGGCCTCCCTTGCGCTATGGAGCACGTCGCGCTGCTCAGATGATACGCAACGGGCGTGAAGAAAGTCAATGCACAATGCGTATGATAGAATTGTTCTCGAGATGAAACTTACCTTCCATGGCGGCGCGGGTTCGGTGACCGGCGCGAACTATCTTCTGGAATCGGGTGATACAAAGATACTGATTGATTGCGGCCTGCAGCAGGGAGGCAGGTTCGCGGAGCGGCAGAACTTTGAGCCGTTCGCATACGACCCATCGGCTGTCGCGGCGCTTTTCGTCACGCATGCGCACATCGACCATATCGGTCGCATCCCAAAGCTTTACCGCGACGGCTTTCGCGGCATGATACGCTCTACGCGCCCAACGAAGGACTTCTCAGAGTTGCTCCTCCTGGATTCCGAGCATGTGATGGGGAAGGAAGCGGAGCACCATGGACTGACCCCGCTCCTCACGCCAGAGGAGATACACGGTGCGATGCGTTTGTGGCATGGCGTGCCGTACCACGAGCCGGTGACCGTTGGCCCCTTCACGGTGGAATTCTACGATGCAGGGCACATCCTCGGCTCGGCAACGGTACGCGTGACGGCAGAGGGGAAGACCGTTGTTTTTTCCGGCGATCTGGGGAACTATCCGGCGCCCATCATCATGCCGACCGAGCCGCTCCCCGAAACGGATTTCGTGGTCATTGAGTCCACCTACGGGAATCGCGTGCACGAAGGCGTCCATAAGCGCGAAC
>CAZMPQ010000010.1:1190-9422 GCA_964568535.1 uncultured Candidatus Saccharibacteria bacterium | reverse complement strand
GTCATTGAGTCCACCTACGGGAATCGCGTGCACGAAGGCGTCCATAAGCGCGAACAGGAACTGGAGCAAGCGGTGCACGACATTATGAAGCGCAAAGGCGTGCTCGTTATTCCCGCGTTCGCGATGGAACGTACGCAGGACCTGCTCTATCACCTGAACGACATGGTGGAGCACCATCGCGTGCCGAAGCTTCCCGTCTATATCGACAGCCCATTAGCCATTAAACTTACCGTCGTATACAAAAAATACGAGGACTATTTCAACCGTGAGACGCGCGGTATCGTGAATCGCGGCGACGATATCCTGAACTTCCCCGGCTTGCATCTCTCGCTCACCACCGAGCAATCCAAGGAGATCAATGACGTTCCGCCGCCGAAAGTGGTCATCGCGGGGAGCGGCATGTCGCATGGTGGGCGCATCCTATATCACGAACAGCGTTATCTGCCCGATCCAAAGAGCATCCTGCTCATCGTGGGATATCAAGGCGCGGGCTCGCTCGGCAGGCAGCTATTAGATGGCGCGGATCGCGTGACCATCATGGGTGAGCATATTCCCGTCCGCGCCGAAGTCCGGTCGCTCACGGGCTACTCCGCGCATGCGGACCAGCCGCGCCTCCTTGCGTGGCTCTTGCCTCGGAAGGCGGAGCTCCGGCGCGTCTTCGTGGTACAGGGCGAGGAGGGATCGTCTGTCGCGCTTGCGGAGAAGATCGTGAGCGATGTGGGGGTTCCGGCAGATGTGCCGAAAGCCGGAGAAACGGTAGAATTATGACGATATCCGCAGTTTGTGCACTGGCGCCGCTGTCGCGCGGTCCGCGGGGAGGCATAGAATAAAAATAAAAAACATGGCAACCAAAAAACGTTCTACGAAAACATCAGTGAAAAAGGCCAAGCCGGCGAAAGTCGCAAAAGCACCGAAGGCAGACAAGCCCATTGGCGTCGTAACTCATTTCTACAACCACATCAAGGTTGCTATCGTGAAATTCAAGGTTCCGGTCAAAGTGGGCGCCCGCGTCAAGTTCAAAGGAGCGACGACCGATTTTGAGGAGACGGTGAAGTCCATGCAGTACGATCACAAGCCCGTCGCGACGGCTCCGAAGGGGAAGCAGATCGGCATCAAAGTGGGAAAGCGCGTACGCGAGGGCGACGAGGTGTTCAAGGCATGAGAGCAGCTCATCGATGAGGCCGGAATCCTTTGCCGGCACGACGGGGATACTTATTGCGACCACCATCGGCGCGGGTATTTTTGCGCTGCCGTATCTCTTCGCGCAGGCCGGATGGCTTGCGGGGATCGTCTTGCTCGCCGCGCTCGGCGCGCTCGTCTTTATTGCGCATCGGTTGTATGCTGCCGCCGCGGCGCGGGAAGGTGGTGACGACCATCTTGCCGGCCTTGCAGAGAGGACGCTCGGGAAGTGGGGAAGGGCAGTATCGTTCATCGCCGTCTACGGCGGACTTGCGCTTTCGCTGGTTGTCTACATCGTACTCGCCGTGAATTTTGTAAGACTTTTCACGTCTGCGGTGGCTCACGACACTGCGATGGTCGTGTTCTGGCTTGCGGGCTCCCTACCGCTCATTGCGCGGATGAAGTTCATCGGTCAGGCGTCCATGTTCGGAACGCTCATCATGGGCGTGCTCATTATGGGGCTGTGGCTTGCTGCTCCTGCCGGTGACACGACGGTACGGATGTTCGTGCCGGAACACGCGCTTCTCCCGTTCGGTGCGGTGCTCTTCGCGCTCGCGGGTTGGACAGCGGTTCCTGCAATGATGGCCTACGGTGGCACTCGTTCCACACGACGGCTCACGGCGCCGCTCGCGGTCGGCACGGCGGCAGTCGTTGCGCTCTACGCATGCTTCGTCTTCGCGGTGCTGGGATCGGGGTGGGAAGTGACGCCGGACACGATATCGGGCATCCCCGAGACCGCGCCGAACATCGCGCTCGCATTCGGGGTCTTGGGCCTTTTCGCGCTCTGGACGTCTTACGTGCCCATCGCGATAGAGCTCCGCGACTCGCTCGCCGGGGTGTTCGGCGGAAAACGAATGGCCGCGAATGTCATCGTCCTCGCGCTACCGATGCTCCTCGTGGGTCTTGGCCTGCGCGACTTTCTCTCGGTCATCGGTCTCGCCGGGGGCGTATTCCTGTCGCTCCAGTACGCGCTCATCATGGCCGTCGCGCGCAAAGTGCTCCGCCTCCGCGGTATCGCGCGGTTCGCAACGGACGTCATCACGCTCGCGTTCGTCTGCGCCGCAGTTTACGAGCTATATGCTTTTCTTGTAGGCTAGGGAGCGACGCGCCCTTGTCGTTCAATGGATAGGATATCTCCCTCCGAAGGAGCAGATGCAGGTTCGATTCCTGCCAAGGGCACCAAATGTTTCCGCCGCCATATTCTGGCGGCGGAAACATTCGTGTCTCTTTCGGACAGGAATCGAACGGGGAAGGCCTGCCTGCCGGCAGGCAGGGGTCGGGGAAACGGGAGCTTTCCTTCGCAAAAGGGGCGCTAGAACTCGTGGCGCTGTTTCGCGCGCTTCTTAATGATGCGGAAGGCCTCTTCCGCCGAGTCAACGATATCGTAGAGCTTCAAGTCGATCCGGTCGACGGCGCGCAGGTCGTCGTAGACGGTCTTCTTGAGCCAGGTGTCCAGCCCGCCCCAGTACTCCCTGCCGACGAGTATCATCGGAATGTGCGTCGCTATCTTTTTTGTTTGAATAAGCGTGACAATCTCAAAGAATTCATCGAGCGTCCCGAACCCGCCAGGAAAGTAGACATATGCCTCGGCGGAGTAGGTGAGCATCAGCTTCCGTGTGAAGAAGTAGTGGAAGCCGATGGAGTTCTTCACGTATGGGTTCACGCGCTGTTCGCGGGGAAGTTGGATGTTGATACCGATGGACCTTCCGCCATTCTCATAAGCGCCGCGATTCGCCGCCTCCATGATGCCCGGCCCACCGCCGGTCACGACAGCGTATCCGCGCGCAGAAAGGAGCCGCCCGAGCTTCCGCGCCTCCTTATACCAGGGGCTCGATTCCGGCAGGCGCGTGGAGCCGAAGACCGTTACGGTCTTCCGGAAGTCCGCGAGATACTGGAACCCGTCAATGAACTCGGAAACGATACGGAAGATGCGCCAGTGCATGGACGAGCGGAAATCCAGCTTCGTCGGAATATGGGGGAGCTTGGACGCGGGGAGGTTCAGATAGTTTGCCGGCATCTCCGTCGGATCGAATCTCTTCCGTGTCGCTGGGCGGCGTGATTTTTTCATGCATTCCATTATAACGCATCTCGTGCATATAATGGGAACCATGAGCAGAGCTGACGACTTGCGCGCGCTTGCGGATGAACTTGCGGCGAATGCTTCACTTCCTCTCGTGGGGAGCGCGAATCTTGTCTTCGGCGAGGGGAGCCCCGAAGCCGCCGTGATGTTCATCGGCGAGGCGCCGGGAGCGAACGAAGATATGCAGAAGCGCCCTTTTGTCGGGCGTGCTGGCCAGCTCTTGCGCCGGATGATACGCGAGGTCGGATGGAACGAAGCAGACGTCTACATCACGAACATCGTGAAGCGTCGCCCGCCGGAGAATCGCGACCCGCTTCCTGAGGAGATTATGGCGTATGAACCCTACCTCACGCGCCAGATAGCCACGATCGCGCCGCGCGTTATCGTTCCGCTCGGGCGGTTCGCGATGAACTACTTCCTGCCGGAGGCGAAGATAACGCGCGACAACGGCAGAACATTCCGCGTTGACGGCCGGCTCGTCGTGCCGCTCTTCCACCCAGCCGCAGCGCTCCGGGCGACCGAGGTGCTGCGCGCGTTCGAAGAAACGTTCCGGAAACTGCCCGATATCGTAGCGGGGAAGCTTGCGCCAACGGTTCCGCTGCCGCCCGCATTCGCTCCGGGGGCTTCGGCGGGCAAGCCCACGAAGAAAACCGACCAACCCCGGCTCTTCTAGTGGTATAATGGGAGCAATCCCCAATATACGGATCACAAGCATCGTACGAATAGAACCGATTCGTAATTCGTGTATATTCGCGTATTCGGGAACACTCTATGGATTTTGCCCTCGTCTATATCGCGCACCGGTTCGTGTACCGGGTCTTTGACTTCTTCCATCACTGGTACGTAGACGGCTCTCGGGCGTTCCTCGCCCGATTCCTTGTCGTGTTCGGTGGATTGGAGCGCTCGCTCGCGCTCGGAACGACCCTCGCGCATTTCTTTGAACCACTCTATAAGGACTACTCCGCGATGGGTCGTATCCTCGGCATCCCGTTTCGCGCCGGCCGCGTCCTCTTCGGTGGAACCTTCTACATTTTATTCATCGCCGCGTTCGCGGCAGTATACGTTCTCTACCTCGCGTTGCCGCTCATCACGCTCGTTTTCGCATCCCAGAACGTTCCGCCGGGAGACCTGCTCCATGGAGCATCCGGCGCGGGGAGGGCGGTATTCACCTGGCTTATCGCGTCGTTCAAGCCGCCCGCACTGCCGGGCGACATCTCGCTATGACAAGCGCGGCACAGAGGGCATATACGTTCGCCGAACCGAGGCTTGGCATGACCGTGCTTGGAAGGAGCTTGGTCCGCGTGGTGAGCGGCGCAGGGCACTTCCTGCTTATTGCAGCAACATTCACGCTTCTCGTATCCGATATCCCGAAGTTCTTTTGGGTCGGCGTTTTGCTCCTGCTCGCCGTCCTCGATCGGATGACGCATTGGCGGGAAGCGGACGCGCCGCTCGATGAATTGCCGGAGGGCGGAACAGTGAACCTTGCACGATATCTCGACCCGGCAGCATACCGGGCGCTCGAAGAGGCCTATGACCGAAGCACGATGCTACGCCGGGACGTTGTGCTCGAGGTCGTCGTGGGGTTACTCAAAGCGCCCGAGGTGGGAGAGGCGTTGCGGCGGCTTGATGTGAACGTGGAAGAGTTCAAGCAAAAAGCAGAGGAGATCGCGGGCGAAGAGCTCGCGGCCGGCGGGGCGGACCGGTCAGCGCGGCTTCATTCGGTCGGTGAGCTCATTGGCGGAGCGCTTGATATTGCGCTTCGCGGCCACGAGCAGTTCATCGGCGCGGGAGATATATTTGCGGCATGCGCGACCGTGAAGCACGAGCGTGCCGCGCGCCTCTTTGGTTCGTTCACGATGGACCCCGGAGATCTGGAACGGGCACTGCTCTTCGGTATCACGAAGCGGCGCACGGGCCTTGGCCGGCGGAAACATTCGTTCGGCGGATGGGGTTCGGGAAAACATATGGACCATCGCATCGTGAACCGCGCGTGGACCTCGCGGCCGACGCCGATGCTGGACGCACACAGCGATGATCTGACCGACCTTGCGCGGAGCGGCGCCATCGGCCCCCTGGTTGGACATCGGGCCGAATATGAGCGCCTTGTAGACGTGGTCGCGCGGCCGGCGAACCCGAACGCGCTCCTCGTCGGTGAAGCGGGTATTGGCAAGGAGACCATTATCGGACATCTGGCGTATGCAGTCGCGCGCGATGATGTGCCGAAGGAGTTGAGCGACAAACGCCTCGTGAAGCTTCGCCTTTCGAGCCTCGTCGCGGGCGCAGACGAAGCAGAACTCCAGGCGCGGCTCACGCGCATCGTGGACGAAATAACGACATCAGGGAACGTGATCCTTTGGATACCCGACGTCCACAATCTCGTGCGTACATCAGGCACCGCGTATCTTTCCGCGGCGGACGCCTTGATGCCCGTCATCATGAATAACGCATTTCCGGTCATCGGCACGACCTATCCGCGCGAGTTCAAGCACGATATCGAATCGCGGACAGATTTTGTCGGTGCCTTCGACGTCATCCGCGTAGAGGAAATATCGGAAAGCGATGCCGAACAGCTCCTGGTCTACCGCGCGCTCGGACTCGAGGGAGAGTATGGCGTGACGGTGAGCTTCGGCGCGGTGAAGACGGCGGTGAAGGTAGCGAAAAAACACTTCCACGACAAATTCCTGCCGTCATCCGCAGAAGAACTGCTCAAAGAGGCGCTCATTGCTGCCGAGCGGCGAGGCGAAAAGTTCCTCGGGCCGGACCAGGTGGTCCGTGTAGCAGAACAGAAGGTGAACGTGCCTATTCACGAGGTGAAGGGCGGAGAAGCACAGCAACTGCTTCGCCTTGAAGCGACGCTCCACGAAAGCGTCATCGGGCAGGATGAGGCGGTGAAGGCGGTCGCTGATGCCGTCCGCGAATATCGGAGCGGGCTCGCCCGGCCCGGCGGACCCATCGCATCGTTCCTCTTTGTGGGGCCAACAGGCGTGGGGAAGACCCAACTTGCCAAGTCGCTCGCGAATGTGCAGTTCGGCTCGGACGCCGCGATGGTCCGCTTTGATATGACGGAATATCAGGACAAGCAAAGCTTCTATCGTTTCATCGGCTCGCCGGACGGGTCAGTTTCCGGAGCGCTCACCGACGCTATTCTGCACAAACCGTATTCGCTGATATTGCTCGACGAATTTGAAAAAGCGTTCCCCGATATTTTAAATCTCTTTTTGCAGGTCTTGGACGATGGCCGGCTTACGGACAATCTCGGTCGGACGGTGGATTTTACGAACACCATCATCATCGCGACGTCCAATGCGAAGTCAGACCTCATGACCGAAGCGTTGCACAAGGGGCAGTCCATGGGCGAGATAGCGGATTACGTGAAATCAAAATTGACTGACGTATATAAGCCAGAGCTCCTGAACCGATTCTCCAAGATTATCGTGTTCCGTAACTTGAAGCTGGATGAACTGGAAGCAGTGGTGCGGCTGAATCTGAAGACACTGACAGACACGGTGGCGGGACAGGGAATAGAACTGCAGTATGCGCCGGAGGCCGTATCGCTTCTTGCAAAGCTCGGGTACGACCCTGCATTCGGCGCTCGCCCTGTCCGGCGCGTCATCGACGATAAGGTCCGCGCGCCGCTTGCAGAGTTGCTCCTCACAAAAACAGTGGCTCGTGGCGGAAAGGCGAAGCTTGTTGTGAAGAACGAGAGCGAGTTCGCATTCGAGCCCGCATAATCTGCACCGATGAACTTTTTAACTCCCGCGCTCGCGGCGGTGTCGCAGTCCGCATCGTTCCTCTTGGACAAGGCGGCGCTTCGCATACGCGGCATGACGTTTGAGGGGTATCTCGGCATGAGCTTCCCGCTGCTCTTTGCGCTGTCGCTTATTCTCCTCATCGTATTTTCGCCGCCGTTTCCCCAAGAGCTCTTCGCGTGGCCGATGAGCGGCATCTTCGCGCTCTCCGCAGCACTCATCATCCTGATGAACGTCGTATTCTATCGCGCGATGGCCAAGGAAGAGATGCAGGAATTGGAAGTGTTGGAGCTTTTGGAGCGCGTCCCCGCCATTCTTGTGACCGCAGCGGTTTTTAGCGACGAGCGCGCGCCAGTCGTCGTCGGTGCAGCGCTCGTATCTTCGTTAGCTATCGCGTGGTCGCACTGGACCGGAAAAAAGTTCTCCATCAAGCGCACGTCGTTGCAGTTCATCCTGCTCGGGTTCATTACGGCGCCCATCCGCGTCGGGCTCACGAAGATATTGCTCACCGCATGGAGCCCGGTATCGCTCGAAATAGCCAGGAACGCCGTTTTTTCCGTTGTGTTCTGGCCGGCGTACCGGCGCGATATGGAACACGTCCCGCGTCGGGCGGCGCTCATGGTCGTTCTCGCAAACATCCTCACCTTCGCCGCTGCCATCTTGAGCCACATGAGCTACCAGCTCTCCGGCGTCGTGTACACGATTCTACTCATGTCACTCCAGCCGTTCTTAGTCTACCTCGGCGCAGTGTTCTTCCTCGGCGAGCGGTTCCATCCGCGGAAGTTCGCCGCGTTCATCGTGGTGCTCGTATCCATCCTCGTGGTCCAGTTCGGGTGATATAGTGAGGATATGGCGAAGGTTTACCCCCACACCAGAATATTGCTCGGACGGTTTTTGCTGCAAAACAAAGCGTGATTCAATCAATATCGCAATGATGTCTCGGCGAGGAATTCGTGGTGTGGGGGTGTACCCAGTGACGAACCAAGAGCTCGCCCGCATCCTATCGGAAATTGCGGCTTATCTGGACATGCAAGGCGTGGCGTGGAAGCCTCGCGCCTATGAAAAAGCCGCCGAGCTCATCGCGGGAATGGATGGGGAATTGAGCGGTATCTATGAAAAAGGCGGCGTGAAGGCGCTGCGGGAATTGCCGGGCGTAGGCATCGCCATCGCCGAGAAGATAGAAGAGCTTTTCCAAACCGGAAAACTACCGTATTACGAAAAACT
>CAZMPQ010000010.1:0-1090 GCA_964568535.1 uncultured Candidatus Saccharibacteria bacterium | reverse complement strand
CTTCCCGAAGCGCGGCGCATTGAAATGTTGCTCAAAGAGCATCCGGCTGTCTCGCGCCTCACCATCGCTGGTTCTACGCGGCGGATGAAGGAGACCATTGGCGATGTGGACCTGCTCGTCGTCTCCGCGAAACCGAAGGCAGTGATGGAGCATTTCGTTTCATTGCCGGGCGTTTCACGCGTATATGCACAAGGCGAAACTAAGTCATCGGTTCTCTTCCGCTCGGGGCTCCAGGCCGATCTCCGAGTCGTACCGGCCGCCTCGTATGGCGCGGCGCTCAATTACTTCACCGGCTCCAAGGACCACAACGTCGCAATGCGCCAGCTCGCGATAGATAAGGGATTAAAGTTGAACGAGTACGGGCTATATCGGCAAATGACAAAGAGCAAATGGCAAATGGTCGCGGGGAAGACGGAAGAGGAAATATATAAGGCGCTTGGCCTCCGATATGTCGAGCCGGAACTGCGGGAAGCTGCCGGCGAGATAGAGGCCGCTCTTCGACAAGCTCAGGGCAAACGCCCGGGACTACCGAAGCTTGTTGGCTACGACGACCTCCGCGGCGACCTCCAGACGCAAAGCGAGTGGACCGACGGAAAGGATTCCATTGAGGCGATGGCGAAAGCCGCGGCGGCGAAAGGGCTTCAATATATCGCCATTACCGACCACACCCGCTCGCTCACCGTGACGAACGGATTGGACGAAAAACGCATTCAAAAGCAATGGGCGGAGATCGATAGAGTAAATAAAAAGTGTCAGGTGTCAGGTATCACGTGTCAGGTGTTGAAAGGCTCGGAATGCGATATCCTGCCGGACGGGCGTCCAGATTTGCCGAACGAGATACTTGCGAAGCTAGACGTCGTCGGCGTATCGGTGCATTCGCATGTAAAACTCTCGCGCAAGGCACAGACGGAGCGTATCATCCGCGCGATGGAAAACCCGCACGTGGATATCTTGTTCCATCCGACAGGCCGTATTGTCGGCAAACGCCCACCGTACGAGTTGGATATGGAAGCGGTTGTAAAAGCCGCAAAACGAACCGGAACGATTCTTGAGGCGAACGCATCGGAGCGTCTGGATCTGAAGGATGAAT
>CAZMPQ010000009.1:0-26052 GCA_964568535.1 uncultured Candidatus Saccharibacteria bacterium | reverse complement strand
AATGTCAAAACTGTCTCGACAGCGCTTCGCCTCAGAAATATTGTCGCCGGTTGAATCCACCGACTTCGATATTCGCGCGAACTTTCGGGGAAATGACCCCGCCAACATCGTTGCTTCCTTATGCAAATCCACCAAAGCATTAAAACTACCCATATTGATACGGGACAGCCGGTGTTCATACTCATCTTTTGAATATGCGCGGTTAAAAATATGATATGACTTATTCCGGAGCCCCGAGCAACCAAAACAGTTGGAACAGTTACGACAATCGAACAAAAAAGATGAATTGGTGCACTCATCCGAAAAAGCCGAAAAGAACAGTTGATTGCTCTTGGTGCAATACACACACTCGTAACACTCGATGCATCCATCGGTAATATAAAGGTCGAAGGAGCTCTTGCTGCGCATCGCCCGGTTCGCGTAAGCAATGCTTTCATTCCATCCGGACCCGCTTACAAGATAGCAGTTCCGATTATCGTACGAATGGCTGGCGTACTCGCTTTCGCTCTGGTTCACATTGAACACGCTGAGGGTCGGCACCGCTTGTACAACCGCATGAAGTTGATCAAAAAACGACTTATGGAAATCAACTTCCCGCCCGAAAGATAGCGGGTCCCACGCATCGGACCACCAATATGCATTGTCATATACCGGAGTCCGGAAACCCGGCTCATGAATAGAGATGATCTGTTCAATGTGGCCAGGCGCATCGCATTTCCTTCGATATAACGCCCTCTCGTTCCGAAATGACAGCCGCCGCGCACAACGGCACTCTGGACAAAACGTCGGCGGCGGGACCTTGATTTTCTCGTAGAACGCAAAGTCATCCGGCTCGATGGTGAACGATTGCTTACAATTCTGGCAGGTCTTGGTCTCAGAATTCATCGGATTCTGTTATGTTACAGTTGTAACATAACTATAACACGGTCAGCGCTTCGGCTTCTGCAGCACAGCTATCCCCGGCAGTTCTTCTCCTGCAAGAAAATCAAGCATTGCGCCACCGCCGGTGGAAATGAAGCTGAATTTTTTATCCAGCTTATATTTCTTCAAAAACATCACGGTCTCTCCCCCGCCGGTCACCGAGAATGCCTGGCGGTTCGCGGCGATGGCCTTCGCAATTGCAAGATTTCCCTTGCGGAACGGCGCTTTTTCAATGAGGCCCATTGGGCCGCTCCAGAGAATGGTCTTCGCGGTCTTGAGTTTCTCCGCAAAAAGTTTTGCTGTTTTCGGGCCGATATCTAATATCATCGCGCGTTTTATCTTCCAATCTGTCGGGGTCAGGACGTGTTTGTCATGCGCGGCTGAGCGCAGGAACGCCGCGTCGTGCGCATCCGTATCTATCTTTGATTTTTTCACGTTCACGCCCCGGAGCTTCAATACGGTGTTTGCCGCTGCGCCGCCGAGAAGGAAAAAGTCGGCCTTCCGGCGGAAATATTGGATGACGCCGAGCTTGTCGTGCGCCTTCCCGCCGCCGAGAACGATGACGAACGGTTTTTTCGGATGTTCGGAAAGCTGCGACAGGTGCATCAATTCGTTTTCCAAACCGAGACCGGCATAGCTTGGCAGATGCGCCGCGACTCCAACGACCGAGGCCGCCGCGCGATGCGAGACGGGGAAGGCGTCGTTCACGTAGTAATTCGCAAGGCCGGCGAGCGAATGCGCGAAGCCATCGTCGTTCGCAGCTTCGCCCGGCCAGAATCGCAGATTTTCCAAAAGCAGGATGGACCGGCGCGGCGCGCGCGCGACCGCCATGGAAATATCGGCGAAGTGCGTGCTCGCAATGAACTGCACCGGTTTGTGGAGATATCGCGAAAGACGTTTCGCATCATGCTCCAATGAAAATTTCTTATCATATCCCTCCGGCCGTCCGCGATGGCTCACGATGACGATCTTTGCAGCGTGTTTCATCAGGAGCCGGACGGTCGGCAGCGACGCTTCCATCCGCCACTCGTCCTCAGTATTGAAATCAAGCCGCAGGAGCGCGGTTCCGGACAGGTCTTTCGGCTTTGCTTTGCTCAGATATTTCATCGGTTCATTCAGCAACGTGCTTCAGGCCAAGTTCGGGAACGAGCACGTGTTCCGGCAACGAGAGGAGCCACGCGATCGCTCCGGCGACGTCCTCCGGCGCGATAGACGCTTTCCAATCATCCTCCGTCATCGGCACGCCTGCGGCATTGAAGATATTCGTTCGTACGAGTCCTGGATAGATGCCAGTGACGCGGATGCCGAACGGCGCAAGTTCCTGCTGGAGCGATTTTGTAAATCCCGTCGCGGCCCATTTGGACGCCGTGTAGACCGGATAGTTCCCGCGTGCGTAGAGCCCTGCTTGCGAAACGATGTTTACAATAACGCCCGACTTCCGTTCTTTCATGTGCGGCAGGGCGGCGCGCGTCAAAAGCATCGTACCGAGCGCGTTCACGTCGGTCATCCGTCGCATGACGGCAGGGTCGTGCTGGTCCAACTCCCCTTCCGCGAAGACGCCAGCGTTATTCACCAGGCAATACAACCCGCCGTGTTTTGCGATGACGGCCTGGACGATGCGCTGTATGTCTTCGTCCTTTGTGACGTCTCCTACCTCATACGAACAACCGAGCTCGCTCGCGGCCGCTTTCGTCCTCGCCTCGTCGGGTGCGAAAATGACGACGTCCCAGTCCGTTTTGAGCCGTTCCGCAATGGCCCGGCCGACGCCGCTTGAACCGCCGGAGATCAATATTACCCTCTTTTCCACGGCTTCATTATACTGTACCCCGTGACCTCATTACCAATCCAAAAGAAGACCATCGTCATCCTCGGCGCCGGTTTCGGCGGCTTACGCACAGCGATCCTTCTTGGGAAACGATTGCGCCGCATGCGCCTTGCCGACCGTTATGACGTCGTGCTCGTGGACCGCAACGAACACCATACCTATACCCCTCTGCTTTATGAGGTCGCAACGACCTCCAAGCAGACGGCGAACATCCACGAATTGCACAACATCGCGACCTATAACATCCGCGCATCGCTCGCGGGCCTTCCCGTGCGGTTTCTGCAGGCAGAGGTAACATCCATTGAGCCCGAAACAGGCACTGTGCACCTTTTCACCTGTCCGATGGGCAAGCGGTCGTCTGCGGAGACGACCTTGTCATCCGACCATCTTGTGCTCGCGTTCGGTTCCGAAGTGAACTACTTTGACGTCCCCGGGCTCAAAGAGCACGCGATGCCAATGAAGACGATGAAGGACGCACTGCAGATACGCGACCATATCTCCATGCTCGCTATGGAGGGCCAGCGCGATATCCGCGTCGTCGTCGGTGGCGGAGGCCCGACGGGCGTTGAGCTCGCCGGAGAGCTCAAGGCCTGGTGCGGAGAGCTCGTAAGCGAATTCCGATGTAAGTTAGATGTCGCGCTCATCCAGTCCGCGCCGACCATTTTGCCGGGGTTCGCGCCGAAGGTCATCCGACTCGGCACGGCACGGCTCAAGAAGTTCGGCGTCCGCATTATGGAGAATCGGCGCATTGCGAGCGTGAGTGCCGAGGCCGTATCGCTCCAAAGCGGCGAGAGCATTCCGTACGACGTGCTCGTGTGGGCTGGCGGCGTGAAGGCGCCGTCGCTTCTCGCCGGAACGAAGCTCAAGGCGGAACCTCGCGGCCGAGTGGAAGTGACAAGCCATCTGCAATGCGCTCCGGCCTCTCCCGACATGAAGCTCCACGGCAAAGTGTATGCCTTGGGCGACAGCGCCTGCTTTTATCATCCACAGACGAAGGCGCCAGTGCCCGGCGTCGCGCGTGTCGCGCTTTCGCAGGCGGCGGTCGTCGCGCGGAATATTGCCGAAGACGTAAAGGCTGAGCAAGGCCTCGGCGCGGCAAACTACACGGTCTACCGTCCGTGGAACTACCCCTACATCACGCCGGTCGGCGGAAAGTACGCCATCGCGGCCATCGGCCCCTTCATCATTCCCGGGTTCATCGGCTGGATATTGAAAGGGCTTGTAGAGCTCAATTACCTTTTCTCCATATTGCCGTTCGGGAAGGCCGTTATTGTTTGGATAACCGGCCTGCACGTTTTCATGCAGAACGACCGACTGGGATAGAGGTCGCTCGGACATTTTCTTCTGGCGAATCGGTGTCGCTCATCTCCTGCGGATGAGCGCACCTGCGATCTCGCCGCAAAAATTTTTCTTTCAGAAAAATACCAAGCTTTTGCGGCTCCGATAGCTTCGCCAGAAGAAAAGTCCTTCACTACATGAAGCCGGTGGCTCCGAGAGCTTCCCGAACAAAAACGTCCTCGCTTTTTTGAAGTTGTGCATAAAAACCTCGCTTTGTGTGAAGCCGCATTATGAAAAGACGAAGGCCGCACGGAGAACTGGTCTCCGCACGGCCTCGGCTTGGGTTCGTGCTTGTTCTTAGATGTGCTCGCGAACTCCCGGGAGCATCGCCACGTCCACGCTCGGCGCCGAGACGTGCTCCAGGAGCGCCCGTGAGGCGCTTGGCGTGACCTGGTCCAACGCGCGTCGGACGACCACGAGCTCGCTCAGGTCGCACCTGAAGATGATCTCGGTGGGGTTCACCCGACTCACGACCGGTGTCACGAAGAGTTGCTCGCGGAGCGTGAGTCCTGTTTTGAAGTCGCTTACCTCCTGTGGCTGCCATTCGCGTTCTAGGCGCACGACGGCGAAGGTTCGCGTTCCCTCCGCGAGTGCAACGCTCGGCGTTCTGCTTCCCATTTCATTACTCCCCTTTCGTTCTAGGCATGAGGTCTGGCGAATTCTTCTTTCCAGTACTTCGTGGGAACGACGCGTGTGAAGAAGTTCACGGTCTTTACGACCTGGCGGATGCGGCCCCAGGTGCGCAGCTCGTGCATCGCGATGCGTCGCCTGTCGTCCGAGACCTGGAGGATGGCCTCGGCTCCGAACGCGCTCTGGAATGCGCGGATGGTCGCGCTGCAGCACTTGTCGCCGTTCGTGAACTCCACGATGGTCACCTGGTCCGGCGGCACGGTTTCCGTTCGTTTCTGCATCATGCCTCCTTGGCGAGCTCCGAGATGGGGTCGTGCCGCTTCGCAGGGCCGAACGCCGTTTCTGGGTCGTCCTGCGAGCGAACAACGGCGTAGCCGAACGTTGAGCCGTCTTCCTGCACGACAGCGCGAATGAGCTCGTCCACGCGGGACCACGCAACGCGCTTCGGCAGCGTGAAGCACTCCGGCGTTTCCTCGTGCCGGTAGAGCAGCCCGAAACCGCTGCGCCCCGCGATGCTTCGCAGGAGAGCGTCCAGGCACGACTCATCCCACGGACGTGTCGTGTGCTTCACATGCACGCGAGTGTAGACGAGCCGCGGCTTCTGCGCGGGCTTCTTGAGCCCTTGTTCAAATCGGCGGATGATCTCCAAGATGTCCAGCTTCGCGCCACCATTTCCGTCGGAAATCATGGGCGGCAAACCGAGCATCGGACGGCTCACGAAGAGCTTCCGCGCGTTTCGGATGGTGAGCTTGTATGGCTCGCCTGGCACCTGCGTTGCGCGCTGGATGGCCGAAGCTATCCACGCGGCACGGCACTTGCGCAAGATGATGAGATACTGCGGCTTTTGCCGGAAGTGTCTCACCGCCATGCGCGGCTCCTTCTTCAAGATACCCGTGAGCTCACAACGCTCAGCGAAGCTCCACGTCCCCGTGGTGCGTCGAGCGACCACGTACATCTCCAGCCCCCGTTTTGATCTCCACATCGGCGAACTCCCTTCGGAATGCCGAAAAACCAAGCACGAATTCTCTACGTGCTGGCGATACTGTACAATACAATCATCGTATTGTCTAGTTTATGATGTTCGCATATGCGCTGCCGCGTATTCTTTCGTGGCGCCAACTTTTTTCCCTGGATTGAAGATGTTCTCGGGGTCAAATATCTTTTTTACTTCAGCAAAAAGCGCAAGTATCTCCGGCGAATACATGAGGTCCAAATACGGTGTACGGATAAGGCCGTCGTTGTGCTCGCCGGATATGGAACCGCCGTATTCCACGGTGAGCTTGTATATCTCTTCGGTCACCTGCGGGATGAGCTTCCTCGTTTCGGGGTCTTTGAGGTTCACGAGCGGAATAATATGGAAGTTACCGTTCCCGGGATGTCCTGCGATGGTGTAGATGAATTTCTTGCCGTAGCGGTCGAGTATCGCGTTCACCTTGGGCAGGAATTCCGGCATGTGCTTCGGGTCGACGATAATATCGTCTACGAATGGCGCCGCATACTTCCCGCGTACGTTGCTGTGGAGGAGCTTGAAGCTCTGCCGGCGGATGGTCCAATATTTTTCCGCCTCCTCGGCGCTCCGCACGACACGCGTCACGACCGGGAATTTCACCATGGCGCGATGCACTTCATTCATGCGCAGATCCAATTCATGTTCATCATCGCCCGAAACGGATACGAGGAGCACCATTTTCGGATACCGGAAGCCGCTTTTGATGAACATCCACGCTTCGGGGAGAAAACTCAAGCCAAGGCGGATAACACTCCCCTTCATGAGCCAAAGCATCTGTGGCAGAAAGCGGAACGCAAGACCGAGCGTACGGTCGTCGTAGGATTCAATGCTCTCCGGCCGGCATGCGAGCGCGGCTTCCACGATGCCGGGCACGGGCGCAAGCGACGAGGCGAAGATGACGAGCAGGCGGCTGTGCTTTCTTGCCGGCACGAGCCGAAGGTCCGCGGCGGTGAGGAGCCCAAGCGTCCCCTGCGAGCCGACCATGAGCTTTACGAGGTCCAACGTTCCGGTCTTCGGGTCCCACACGTCCCACAACAGGTACCCCGTGGAGTTCTTAGAAACCTTCGGCCGCGCCTCTTGGAGCGCATCATAGTTCTGCGTAACGAGCGCATGGACACGCCGATAGATGTCTCCTTCGTAGCTTTGTTCGGTAAGTTTTGCCTGTAATGCGCTTCCCGAAAGCGGCGCGAGCCAATGTTCCTCACCGTCCGCAAGCACGACGCGCACGCCACGCACGTAATCCTTCGTTTGTCCGTATGCCAGCGTTTTCTCACCGCCGGAATTGTTCATGACCATGCCGCCGACGGCGCAGAGGTCTTTTGACGCCGGGTACGACGGATAGAGCGCCCCGCGCGCCGCGAACGTCTTCTCCAGGTCGCGGAAGTACATGCCCGGCTCCACAACGACGTGGTCGTCCGCAAGTTCGCGCACCTGATTCATGTGCTGCGTGAACGACACGACGATGGATTCCGTGAGCGGGCCACCCGACATGTCCGTTCCCGCCGAGCGGCCCGTGAGCGTCACCGGCTCGCCGCGCGATGCGCGGCCGTTCGCGAAACGCACGAGCGCCTTCACGTCATCCGCGTTCTTCGGGCATACAACCGCGAGGGGTCGGACCTCAAACAGCGAATAATCCGTGCTGTATTCAGCAAGCGTTGCGTCATCCGTCAGCACTTCGCCCGCGACGCTTTTCTTGAGGTCGTCAATGAAAAATGTGCCTCCCTGCATCATAGTGTGTGCCGCGCGTTAGACCCGCAACCGTCGGTAGATCTCATCCTCTATCTGCTGCCGCTCCATGCCGTACTTTGTGCGAGAGTACTCTTTGAGCGCATCGGTCAATTCGCTTCCGCTCCGTTTCCATGATTCCGTGCCCACTTTGATATTGAACGGTTTTGACGTCTCGCCGTTGATGAGCAATTTCGCATATGCGTTCAAGTTATCAATATTGATGAGATCGTTCTGGTCGAAGATGGGCTCGAATTGCTTCACTAGGAATTCCGCGTCCTGCACGCCGACGCGCATCACAAGCATAGAGCCGACATTGCCGAAAACGGCATCCTTTATTTTTTCTTCCAACTGGCCGATGAACTGGTGCGCCATCGTAAGCGAGAGCCCATACTTCCGCGCTTCGGAGAGGATGGACGCAACGGCCTCCGTCGTGAAATTTTGGAACTCGTCGATATAGAGATTGAACTCGCGGCGCGTACCCGCATCCGCATCGGTGCGCGAAAGCGCGGCCATCAACAGCTTTCCAATAGTTACCATGCCGAGCAGGTTCGCATTGATGTCGCCGAGGCGGCCCTTCGAGAGATTCACGAGCAGTATCTTTCCCTCGTCCATCACTTGGCGGAAGTTGAACGCCGAGTGCGCTTGGCCGATGATGGGCCGCATGAAGTCGTTCGCGATGAAGTTGCTGAACTTGGAGGTGATGTAGGGCGTCATATTCGCCAAAGACGCTTCTCCGCCCGCCTTGACCGCTTCCTTCTGCCAGAAGTCCACGACAATGGGATTTCTGCATCGTTCCAGTTTACGCAAACGGAACTGTGCGTCGGTGAACACGCGAGGCACCTCAACAAGCGTTGCCGGCTCGTTTGCCATGTCTTCCATGAGCAGCAATAAGGCGTTCCGCATATATTGCTCAAACATCGGCCCCATCGTCTCTTGCGAGAATAGTTTATTGAAGATGCTTTGCATCTCATTCACGATGAAGGTTTTTTCCTCGGGCCGGTTCTGGTTAAAGTCCAGCATGTTCAAGCCGAGCGGACGTTCCAGGTCAGTCGGATTGAAAAGAATAAGGTCATCCAGCCGCTCCTTTGGAATGTGGTTTAGGGCCGTTTCCACGAGGTCGCCGTGCGGATCAATGAGCGCGATACCCTTGCCACGCTTGATATCTTCCAGGATAAGGTTGCCGAGGAGCGTTGACTTACCTGTTCCGGTCTGACCGATGATGTAGATGTGGCGCTTGCGGTCCTCATCGGTAAGATAGACGGGCTTCAATTGGCCGCGGAAGGAGCTATTGCCGAGGAGCAATCCCGAAGCCGGCAGGTTCGCTGGCGGCGGCGCTTCTTTCGCTTTGAGATATTTTACTTTCGGCGTTTCTGTGGACGATATCGGGAAGTGGAAGAAACTTGCGATTTCCTCGCTGTTCAATATCATCGCCTTGCCGGAGTTGAAGTTTCGGAACGTGAAGTCATAGATAAGATTTTTCGGATTCCGCGGCTTTGTAATGCGGAGCTCGTTCCGGTGCGGCGCGCCGAACTGGCTGAAGCCGGCCGCAAGGCCGTCCAGAATATCGTTCGCCTGGAACGGCGTCGCGGCGGAAGCGAGCAAGCGCACATCAACATGAAAGAGCGGCTTTGAGATCTTCATCTCCAACGCTTTCACCGCGTCCTCATCCACGAACTTCTGCGCTTTTTGTTCGGCCTGCTCTTCCTTTGACTTCGGCGCGAGGGCGGATTGTACGTCCTTCATCTCTATCTGCAGGCCGCCGCCGGTCACTTTCTTGAGCGATTCGCCGTTCTTGAGTGATGTAATGGAGCGTTCAATGCCCTTCTTGACCTGCGCCGCTGGTGCAATGCATATCTGGAGCGCGGCTCCTTCGCCGACCTCATTTATCTTCGCGAACGCGCCCACGATGGAACTAAATGTATCCGCGCCGATCTCTGTGTAGGTACGGATGGGCAAGGCATAATTCGCTTTTTGCGCGACGTAGGCAGCCGCGGTCGCACCGGAAGGGTTGAAGATGTTGTAGTCATCCCCTGCTGGTTCTATTGCCGCGCCATTCCACAGGCCTTGTACTTGTTTTATCGCTATCTCCGAAAGCGCTTTGGGCACCGCGAGGAAGAAATGAATCTCTTCGCCGACATGCGGCACGACCACTTCAAAGGTGAATGGCGCCTTGAGCGACGCGAGGTTCGCGATGAGCTGTTCGGTTGTGTTTATCTCTGTTTTGAAATCTTTCCCACCGCCCTCCTGTACTGCCTGTTTCGGCACGCGGATCAAGTAGAGTGAAAGCTGAAGCGAACGGAGCAGGGCGCGCTTCTTGAGGAACCGCACCATAAGATACAAGCCGACCCCGAGGACGGCACCGACCGCTACGCCGAAAACGAACTGGAAGAACATTTATTGTACGATTCCCCTCTTTTTGAGCTCGGGGTAGAGCTTTCCTGCGAGCGCATCGTGGAACGCGTCCAGCACGAACGGCGACGAACGCGCGGCCTTCGTGTTCGCGGCCATGATGCCCTCGCGGAACGCCGTTTCTAAGAGGTGTTCTATCTCCAGCTTGGTTTCTGCGGGCGCATTTGCGGCATAGTCCGGTAGCGGGTTTTGAAAGACATTCACGGGCGTCGGCGGTGGCGCGGCCGGGTCCGGCAGCGGGGGCGCCATTGACCGAATGGATTGCTTCAGTACTTCGTGCGCTGACGCGCCGCGAAGTTCGGGATTCTCGCGATGCTGCTTTACTTCTGCTTCAAGCCGCTGCATGTCGGCTTCGAGCGCGCGCTCAAAACCCGGCTGTACTTGGTCGGCCATGCGTTCATTATACCATCATTTACTTTGCGCTATACTATACGCATGCCGCGCTGGAAAGTTGTTCTGCTTGTCTGCATCGTGGTCGCCGTGGGTGCGTTCCTGCGCTTCTATCGCATCGCAGAATTTCCGCCGGGACTCTACCCCGACGAAGCGATGAACGGCAACAACGCCCTAGAAGCGATCGCGACCGGCAACTATAAGCTCTACTATCCGGAAAATAACGGCCGCGAAGCGCTTTTCATCAATATTCAGGCGCTCGTCTTGCGATTCTGTATGTCCCTGAACGATGGGCTTACCGAGCCATGGATGCTCCGCGTCACGTCGGCATTTTTCGGCTCACTCACCGTACTCGGGATGTATTTCCTTGGCCGTGAGCTCTTTTCACGCCGCGTGGGGCTCCTTGCGTCGTTCCTGCTCGCGACATCGTTCTGGCACATCATGTTCTCGCGCATCGGATTCCGCGCCATCATGGCGCCACTCCTCTTCGTGTGGGGCGCCGCCTTCTTCCTGCTCGCCATCCGCAAAGCGACGACGACCTCCATTCCCGACGGGATTGGAGCGCAGAACGGCCCCGCGCGCTGGAATTGGGGCGTCCGTGCGTGGCTTCTCTCGCTCTTTGCCGGCGTTGTGTTCGGCCTCGGTTTTCATACCTATATCGCCTATCGCATCACGCCGCTCATCCTTCTCGCCGCCATTCCCTTTTTCCGCCACACGCCGAACTTCTGGAAGCTCGCGGGGATGTTCGTGCTCGGCGCATTTCTTGCCGGACTTCCTATCGGCGTGTACTACCTTGAACACCCCGCCGATTTCCTTGGCCGCACCTCACAGGTATCGGTATTTTCGTCGCCTACGCCGCTCCGCGACCTCGGTCTTAATATCGCGAAGACCATCGGTATGTTCTTTGTTGCGGGCGACTGGAACGCGCGGCACAATATCCCAGGCGCGCCGCAGCTCTTCTGGCCGGTCGGGCTGCTCTTCATCGTCGGTATCATCATCGTGTGCAAGCAGTTCTGGCGCAACTTCGCGAAGCTGTTCATCGTGGTTACGTTCTTGCTCATGATGCTTCCCGTCGTCATCTCGAATGAGGGCCTCCCTCATGCGCTCCGCGCCATTCTCCTTATCCCGCCCGTGATGCTCACTGCCGCGGTCGGTGCCTCGCGGATATATGACGCATTGCGTTCGCGGCTTGGTATGCAGACGATAAGCGCGCTTATGGGATTCACGGTGGCAGTGCTTATCGCGAATACATACCGGACCTATTTCCGCACGTTCGCGAACCATCCCGACACGCCCGGCGCATTCGCGGCGGATTACGTTGCGCTCGGCCGCGAGATACGAGCGTTGCCTGTTACCGAGCCGAAATACGTTGTTGTCTACGCCGGCGGTGTTGATGTACGCGGCCTGCCGATGCCGACGCAAACCGTGATGTTCATGACCGACACCTTCACGCCGGACAAGCAGCTCCGCGAGAATGTGCATTATATTTTACCGCAAGAGCTTGCTGCGATGGCCTTGCCTGCGGGCTCACACGTGTTCGAGATACGATGAAGAAAAAACTTCACATCGCCGTTCTCTGTGGCGGGCCCTCATCGGAATACGCAGTGTCGCTTCGCTCTGCCGCGCAGATCGTCCGTGCGCTCCGCGGAACTCATCTGGCGAAACGCGTTCTTCTCCCGAAAGACCCTTCGCGCATCTTTTCCGTGCTGCAGAGAACGCTCCGCGGCGTTGATGTGGCCGTTCTTTCCGCGCTTCACGGCGAATGGGGCGAGGACGGGCGCATCCAGGCCATGGTGGAGTCGCTGCATATCCCCTACACCGGTTCGGGTATCCTCGCGAGCGCGCTCGGGATGCATAAATTCATGTCCTACCAACTTGCCGAATGGGCGGACCTCCGCGTGCCGCCTCATTTCATCCTCCATGGCGCGACGAGTGCGGATGTCGTTCATGCGCGCATCGCAGATGCGTTCGGTTACCCGTGCGTCGTAAAACCGAATGCACTTGGTTCGTCCATCGGTGTATCCATCGTCCGCTCGCGCACGCAACTTGCGAAGGCGCTTAAAGCGGCGTTCGCGTTGGAGCCCGTCGTACTGGTGCAAAAATTCATCGCCGGAGCAGAAGTGACCTGCGGCGTTCTTGGGAATGCAGGGCAGACCGAGCTTTTGGCGCTCCCGCCCGTGCTCATCCGTACGCCCCGCGGCACGTTCTTTGACTACGCTGCGAAATATCACTCGCCGAAGACGCAGGAGCTCTGTCCCGCGCCGCTTCACCTAAAGACCATTGCCGAGATAGAAACGGCGGCGATGCGGGCGCACGCATTGTATCGGGCCGATGGGCTCACGCGCTCGGATTTCATCCTCGCCCGTGACGGCACGCTCTATTTTTTGGAGATCAATACCGCACCGGGGATGACCGAAGCATCGCTTTGTCCCAAGGAAGCGAAAGCGCTCGGTTGGACATTCGCGCAACTGCTCCAAAACATCATCGGGCTTGCGCTTCTGCGGCACAAACAAAAATAGCGCTCAGGCGCTATTTTTATACTTTTGTTACTTCGAGCTCGGTGAAATGCTGCCGATGCCCCTTCTTTTTGCGATACCGCGTCTTGGAGTGGTAGCGGAAGACAATTTCCTTTTTCGCGCGGGCTTGGCGGAGCACTTTCGCTTCAACTTCCGCGCCCTTCACATGCGGCGTGCCGACCTGGACGTTGTCGCCATCGACAACGAGCAGAACGCTCTTGAACGCCACAGTACCGCCCGCTTCGGCGGGCAGTTTTTCTACTTGGAGCTTTGTTCCGGCGGAAACCCGATACTGTTTCCCTCCGGTCTCAATGATGGCGAATTTCATATGCGTCAGGTGTCAGGTGCCAGGTGTCACGAACAGCTAAAAGCCTGATACATGATACTTGATACCTGATACTTAGCTATTGACCGATATCATAGCCGTAAACGCGATAAAAATCAAGCCCGCAAAAGCGCTGGTTGCGAGAGCAACCAGCTTTCCCCCGATGCGGTCCCGACGTTCCAATTCAACGGCAAGCAAGCCGTTTGCGATGGCCATGAGGAGCGCCGTTCCGCCGATACCGGCAAGGAACGTCGCTGTCTCATTCGCCGGGACGGTCCGGAGAATGCCCTCACCCGCATTCCAAAGCACGATGATGGGTTGGCCAATAGGAACAAGTGTAGTGTGCGCCCATGCCCAGCCGAGAGCGATAAACAACGCGCTCACGAACGTTGCTCCTCCCGCAATGCGTGCGGGATGATGGATGATGGCGTGAATATGCTTGTGCATGCCGTTATTGCCCGGTTGGGCAAGACTTTTCCCGTCGCAGCCCGACTGGCTGCAAGAACGTGCACCGAGCACATAACCCGTGCATCAGAGCCTGTTCTATATATTTGATAGACCTGTTCGTCATGATTTGCTTGTTGATCGGATTATGTGCTCGGTAAGGTTTGACATCTGCTCGGTCTTCGCTCGGGCAATGAGCTCGCCCTCGCAGGTCAAGACCTTATTTCTTCCCGCGGAGCAGTGCAGCGAGCCAGTCGGGATCTATGACGTTGATATCCATCCCCGTTGAAAGTTCAAAGCCGGCGGAGATGAGTATTTTGGGAATGACGTCAATATGCCAATGGTAGTGTTTATAGCGATGCTGGTCTCGAACCGGTGCCGTGTGGATGAAAAAGTTGAGGTCCGGGTCGTTCAACCGTTTGCGTATCGCGCGCAACGTGTCACGCAGGACCGCGACGACCGCCGTAAGATCGCGCGCAGATGCGCGCTCAAAGGAAGCGCTGTGGCGCTTCGGGTAAATGCTTACTTCCATGCGACTCTTCGGCGTGAACGGCGTGAACGCCACCGCACCAGCGTTTTCTCGAACGATGCGCTTCTTGGCCTTCAGTTCGTGCGTCAGCATGTCGCAGTGCACACAGCGCCGATGCGTTCGGAAGTACGCCGCTGAACCTCGGAGAGATTCGGCGACCTGTGGCGGCACGATGGGAAGCGCAAGGAGCTGATAGTGAGGATGGAACAGGGACGCTCCCGCCGATGCGCCCCAATTGAAGAATGCCGAAACGTAGGCAATACAACTGTCTTTGTCGGCCATGCGGAATCGACGTTGAATGGCTCGGAACACCTCCACGCCGCGGGCAAGCGGCATATCTGCAAGATTTTTTACATGGTCGCGGCTGATGATGAGGTCGTGATGCCCGCTGCCGGCTCCTACGGTGTAGGGTCCACGTCGCATCGGTATCATGCACGCGTCGCTGTGGGTGAGCGCGGGATATTTGTTCGGAATGACCGCCACGCGCCAACGTTTCGCGTCGTTCGGCATGAGGAAAACCGGCGGCCAATTCCCCGTTTTTTGCAGGTCCTCGAACGGGCAGGTGGATTTGGGCGATGGGATACGCTTCTTTTTCGCCGGCAGAAAATCATGCGGACGCTTGGCGCGTTCAGGCGCCATAATGACCCAATCGCCGGAAACAATATCTTGGCGGAGCTCGGACATGGATTATCTCAATCGGTTTTCATAATACCACGAGAGCACGTCGCGGGCGATGGGGACGGCGTTCAAGCTCCCCTCTTTTGCCTGTTCCACAAGAATGAGAATGGCTATCTGTGGATTTTCGTAGGGAGCGTAACCAACGAAGAACGCGTTCTCTTCTTGGTTGTTCCGCACCTGCGCGCTGCCGGTCTTTGCCGCGACCGGCACCGGAAGGTCGTGCAGGAGATATGCGGTGCCGACTGGCGACGTTACCGTTTGGCGCATCCCCTTTTGCACTTCGGTTAATTCCATCGCATAGGCACTGAGATCCGCAAGCACGCTCGCCTGCCGCGTACGGTTCACATGCGGTTCGTACATCACGCCGTCCGCTGCGAGCCCGGCGATATAGTTGAGGAGCGCAATGGGGGTCACGGTGAGGTCGCCTTGGCCGATAGATACGTTATATGTGTCGCCCAAAAACCAGGGCCGGTCGGTGCGTTCCTGCTTCCACTCGGGCGATGGCAAAAATCCACGCGCCTCGCCGGGCAGGTCGATGCCCGTCTGACGGTCAAGGCGGAACTTCTTCCACCAGTCACGAAGCGCTTCAATGCCGAGCCCGCGGATGCCTTTGTTGCGGTCGTCCACGATGCCCTGCGGGTCAGGCGAGGGCGAACCCCCGCCAACGAGATAGAAATAGACGTTCGATGATTGCGCGATGGCGGCGGCGAGGTCCACTTCGCCCTGGAAGCGCCAGTCCAAGAAGCGCGTGGGGCGCTCCGGATCAAATGGATTCGGCACGTCCAGCCAGCCGGGAGAAAAGACTGCGCGCCCGGGAGCTACCACTCGTTCCGCAAGCGCCGCCATGCCGTGGAGCGGCTTGATGGTGGAGCCGGGCGCATAGAGACCGGCCGTCGCGCGCGGAAACAGCGGTTTTTGCTGCGAGGTGAGCAGCGCGCGTTTCTCCTCGTTCCGCCCTGCCGAACTCAAGATATTTGCGTCGTACGCAGGGAAGTTCAATAGCGCGAGCACTTCGCCGTTCCGCGGGTCAAGCGCGATGCCGACGCCGGACGTTCGCCCAAGTTCGGTGAGCGCTTGCGTGAATCGGCGCGCGAAATACTGCTGGAATTCAAGGTCTATCGTAAGCTCAAGCGACTCTCCCGACTGCGGTTCGGTCGTGCCGCCGTCGCCGAGCGTCTTGCCGAGCGCGTCCCGGAGTTTTGCGGTATATCCCGGCGTGCCGCGCAGAAGATCGTCGTACATCGCTTCTACACCGGCTTTGCCGATAAGGTCATGCCCGCCGAGCGTCGGATCCGCGTTCAGTTGTTCTTGCGTCGGAAATCCCAAATAGCCTGCGACCGACGATATGGCGCCCCCGGAAACGTACGTGCGTTTATATCCGTTCACGACGCGCAGAACGGGAAGCTGGGCGGCCTCAAGCGCCACCAGCTCGCTATGTTCCATGTCGTCGCGAAGCAATATCGGATCACCAGAGCCCGCCGCATTGCGTTCGGCAATGGAGCGCCACACGTCGTCGGGCATGACACCGAGGATTTCCTGTACGGCATGAAGCGTGCGGGTTTGTGCCTCCGGCGCTTCCAAGAGGAATGCCTTGAGGTCCAGCACCACCGAGAAGGACGGCGCGTTGTCGGCGATGATTTTGCCGAAGCGGTCGGTGATGATGCCGCGCGGCGCGTTGATGCGTTCGAACTGGAACTGGTTCATCTCCGCACGGACGGCGTAGAAATGCGCGTCCGTTATGCCAAGCCACATGACACGTCCGGCGAGTAGGACGCCCGCAGCGAGCGCAACGGCGCCAAAGAACCAGAATGGCCGCTCATCGAGCGGTACTTCAACGACCCCGAGCTCTTCCGACCAGGCGTCGGAGAGCGATTCCTCTATCGCGATATTGCGGGGCGCTTTCCGTCGCATCATGGTCGTCGCGCGGGTTCGGCGGCATCAAGCGTTGCGGCTGCAAGCAAACCGACCACGAGCGCGACGCCCCAAAGGCGTAGATAGCGCACGGGGTCGTGGATGACCGTCTCCGGTGCAAGTGCGAGCGGGAAGAGCGCGCATCCCGTTGCGACGACCGCGAAACCGGCAAGCCATGGCTGGAGCGGCACGCGATGGGCCACGAACCAGCCGATAAGCGGCAACATTGCAAAGAGCGCGATATCAAGCGAAAAACCGACGTGCCAGTTGAGGAGCAGCACCGAAACGGCAACGAGGACAAGTTGCAGCACGATGCCGACACTGCCGGAGAGCGCAAGGAGCGCGGCGAGCGCAATGTCGGGCGGCGCCGGCATAGCACGCCCTGCCGCGAGCTGCGCAAGTGTCGCAAGCAGGATGATGACGGCGGCGGCAAGCGTCCTCATGGCATTCGCGATGTGCCGATACGAACAACGCGCAACGACGCATGGTCATAGCTCAGGATAAGGTGCGCGTTCTTGAATGCCTGGTCGCTTGCGGGCTCTAAGATGCCGAGCATCCCCACAGGCGTTCCGAGAGGCAACTCCGGCGATGCCGAGACTACGATATCACCCGGTTGGATGGTCGCATCTTTGGGAATGAGGGTTATCATCGGCTCCGGCCCGCCGACAAGCAATGCATCTGCGCTGCTGACGCCGACGCGCACCGCCGCGCGGAAATCGGGGTCAAAGAGCGTCCGCACGACCGCGCTCGTTTCGCGAACGTCGGTCACGATGCCGACGAGCGGTGGCAAGGCGGCATGCACCGGCGCGAAGATGGGCGCGCCGGCACGTACGCCGTGCGCAGCGCCCGCTGCGATGATGAGCTCATGCCGCGTACTGAACGGATATCGCGCATACACCTCGGCGAATTGCGGCGGCGCGTTATCTTGCACCGGCAGCAGGCCGGCGAGCGGGGTGAGACGTGCAAGCTCTGCTTTGAGCGCCTGGTTTTCGGCAAGAATGCGTTCGCTCTCCGTGCCCGTTCCGCCACTGCTCCACATAAGCAGTCGCTGTAGTTGCCACGACGCATGCGGAAAGAATGCCGCGAGCGCGATCACGATGCAAAACCCGATACCAATGATGAATTTCCCCGTCATGGAATAGAGCACTGATTATTCGCCGAAGCGAACCGGCTCGCCGGACGATCAGAGCGAGACCTCCAATGGGCGAAGCGGATTGTCCAAGAGCGTGCGGTGGCTGTCGAACCCGTCCACCATCCGGCCGAGGCCGCGCACAACGCACGTCAAGGGATCTTCTGCGATCTGCACGGTCACGCCGCCCGTATCTTTCTCGAACATCATATCGATGCCCCGAAGCATTGCGCCTCCGCCGCAAAGCAGTATCCCCTGCTTTAACATATCGCCGACGAGCTCCGGCGGCGTCGTTTCTATCGTCTCCAAGACCGCATCGCTCATCGTGCGAAGCGACTTAGAGAGTGCCGAACGTACGTGGCTGTTCTTAATGACGACTTCGCGCGGCAATCCTGTCGCCATATCGCGCCCGCGAATAGGCACTTCAAGCGCCTTGTCGAGCGGTATCGCGGAGCCCACAGCCATTTTCGCGAACTCCGCCGTCGGTTCACCAATAACGAGCTTGAACTCATCACGCACGAACTGAATGATATCCTGATTGAACTTATCCCCAGCCGTTTTCAACGTTCTAGCATTCACCGTGCCGCCCATGGAGATGACGGCGATATCCGTCGTGCCGCCGCCGATGTCGATAACGAGGGATGCCGTCGGCGTGTCTATCGGCAGATTTGCGCCAAGCGCCGCGGCGATGGGTTGTTCTACGAGGTACGCCTTGGCGCATCCTGCGGCGATGGCGGCATCCTCCGCGGATTTGCGTTCCACCTCCGTCAGATTGTTTGGGATGGCCAAGATGCCGCGCCGATAGCTCGCGAGGGGCGCGATGGTCGTTGTGAGCCGCTTCAAGAATTGCCGCAGCATCTCGCGCGTCATTTCAAAGTCCGAGATGACGCCGTTCACGAGTGGGCGCACGACGGTGATGTGCCCCGGCGTTCTCCCGAGCATTTTCTTCGCATCCTCACCGACAGCGAGTATCTGATTCGTCTTGTTGTTCACCGCCGCAACGGACGGCTCATTCACCGCAAGTCCGCGGTCGCGCACGTAAATAAGGGTATTCGCGGTACCCAGGTCAATGCCGACATCCTTGTAGAACCTATCGAAAAATGACCCCATAGAACGGCGTTAGCATAGCACTGCGCGCGAGGCATTGCAAAATAAAATAATTGACAGAATATATATAGAATGTATAATATATGAAGCTGGAAGTGATGCACGAGGAGGTGCGCATGACCACGTTCCTTCGGACTCCGCCGGAAGAGCCACACTGCCCGCGCTGTGGAGGCAAGCTGACGTACTCCGGGACGCCGGAGGCAACCGACGCTTTCCATGTGTCCAAGTCGTTCACGTGCCGCGACGGTTGCGGCACGCGGGTTCGCATCTACGACTTGCCGACGTTCAAGCCGTGCGTCCCCACGTGCGGCGGCACCATGGAATGGCAGGGCCGCGCGTACGAGTGCAACAAGTGCAACGGCGTGGAGATGCCCGCGGGCAAGCGGCCGTAGTCACTCCCTCTCGGCACCCAAGAGGTCCCGATACGCAAGTATCGGGGCCCTCGTATTTTTGGAGAATTAATAGCTTTGCGCAAAAAGCCAGTCGTGCTTGGCTGCGCCGCCGCAGGCAAAGCATGCGCCCGCTGACGGCGACTTTTCCATGAGCTCCAACTCAAGCACGCGCGATGTCGCCTTCGTGTCCTCCTTCACCTTCGCTTCGCACGCCGGACTTTCGCACCAGGGCACGCGCACGAACGAACGCTTCTTCTCTATCGCATCCTTGAACTCATCGTAGGTCTTTGCCGCCTGCGTGAGGTCTTGTTTCACCTTTTCTGTCCGCGCGTAGAGCTCGGCATGCACGGCGTCCAGGAGCTTCTTCACCTCCACGCTTGCGTCGCCTCGCGCGAACGAGCCCTTGGCGAACGTATCGCGACGCGCGTACGCAACTTTCTGTTCATCCATTTCTCGTCCGCCTATTTCTAACCGTAGCGGAACCCCTTTCAACTCCCACTCGTTGATACGATAACCCAGGGTTTGTTTCGTGTTCGTGTCTACGGCAACGCGCAGGCCAGCGGCCGTAAGCTCCTCGGCCAATGTCCGCGCGGAGCGTTCAACGTCGGCAGCCTTTCTATCGTCATTCCCGCCTATCGCAAGCACGACCGCCTGTACTGGCGCAAGGCGCGGCGGGAGCACAAGCCCCGCGTCATCGCCGTGCGCGAGGATGATGCCGCCCAAGCTTCGCGTAGACAATCCCCATGAGGTCTGGAACGGATGCCGCCGCTCCCCCGTTTCGTCCAAGAACTCAATGGCAAAGACCTTGGCGAAGTGGTCTGCGAGATTGTGCGATGTGCCGCCCTGCAAAGCCTTGCCGTCCGGCATGACAAGCTCAATGGAGTAGGTGCGTTTTGCGCCGGCAAAGGTCTCGCTCTCGCTCTTTATTCCCGCGTAGACGGAAATAGCCGCATATTCTTCATAGAATTTCCGGTACCATCCCAATGCGGTGAGCACCGTTTGCATCGCGTCGTCTTCGCTTGCGTGGACGGTGTGCCCTTCCTGCCACAAGAACTCCGTCGTTCGCAGGAACGGATGCGTCCGTTTTTCCCAGCGCACAACATTGCACCACTGGTTTACCTTCATCGGCAGTTCACGATAGGACTGTATCCACTTTGCGAACGTTTGATACATGATGGTCTCGGACGTCGGCCGGACAACCAATGGTTCTGCAAGCTCCTCGCCGCCCGCATGGGTCACAACCGCGAGCTCGGGCGAGAACCCCTTGAGGTGTTCTTTTTCTTTATTGATAAGCCCATACGGGATGAGCAGTGGGAAATATACGTTCTGCACGCCGTCCGCCTTAAACCACGGGTCCATGAGCTGCTGGACGTTCTCCCATAATGCGTACCCGTAAGGCTTGAAAATGATGCAGCCCTTCGTTTCGGCGTAATCGGCAAGCCCCGCCTGGATGACCACGTCGTGGTACCAGTCGGAGATATTCTCCGATTTTTTGGCGACATGCCGTTTTCCGCGTTCGTTGGGCATAAATGAAGTATGCGTCCCTGCGCCTTCCTTTACAAGAACCGCGATAGGAAGAAGAGCGCGAGGCCGACCGCGCAGCCAACAGCCGAGATGATCCAGAAGCGCATCGTGACCTGCGATTCCGGCCAGCCGAGCGCCTCAAAATGGTGGTGAATGGGCGTGGAACGGAACAGCTTTCGCCCGAACATTTTCTTTGATGTCAGTTGCGCAATGACCGAGAGCGATTCCAGGACGAGAATGAACGCAAAGAACGGCAGAAGGAGCGCGGTATTCGTGAGCATCGCAATGACGCCGATCGTGATGCCGAGAGACATAGAACCGGTGTCGCCCATAAAGAACCGCGCCGGATAGATATTGAACCACAGGAATGCCAGAAGCGCGCCGATGACGGCGCCGCCGAAGACCGCAAGGTGATAAAGTCCCGTGGAAAACGCCACAGCCGTGAGCGCCAAGAACGCAAAAAGCGCCGTTCCGCCGAAGAGGCCGTCCAAGCCATCCGCTTCGTTCGCGGAGAATGCCGTCGCGACGACGATGAACATGAAAAAGAGGATGTACCACAGGCCGATATCAAAGGGACCAAGGAACGGCACGACCAGTTCTTGTCGTTCCAGGCGGAAGAAGAACCACCATGCGCCGACCGCAGCCATGGCGGTATAGATGAGCAGCTTGTGCCGTACTTTGAGTCCCCCGCCATTTGGCCCTTTCCGCAGCGTGCCGAACCAGTCGTCGATCATACCGATAACCGCTGCGCCAAGGAATGCGGCGAGCGGCAGATAGGTCTCGCGCCTATCCACGAAATTAAAATAGTTCCACTGGCCGTCAAAGAGCGCGTCCATAAGCGCAAAGAAAAGCGCCAGTCCGCCGACCGTCGTCCAAATAATGATGCCGCCGGCGGTCGGCGTGCCCGCTTTCTTTTCATGGAACTGATTAAAGACCGGCGCAGCATCTTTCGTGCGTATCTGCTTTTTCATGTTCGTGCGGAGCCACCGCAGCCAGAGCGGCGTTGTGGCGAACGCGACGAAGAACGAGATGGTCGTGATGGCCATCGCTCGGACGGCTTGTTCGAGCACCTCCATACGTTTACCGGGTCACGGCGCGATAGTTCGCCGTGAACCAGTTCATGACCTTTTCCGTAGCGCCGAACCGATCGTCCGTGCCGAGCACGATAACGACCACTGGCCGCCGGTCGCTCTTGAATATGGTGAGCAAGTTCCCGCCAGCATCATCGGTGAACCCCGTTTTTCCGCCCACGAACCACGCCTCGCCCGCAAACTGATTGATGCTCTGCAAGGATTTTTTCTTTTTGCTCACCGTCTCCGTGATGGTTACTTTCAATTTTCTGCTTGTCTCCATAATGCTGGGGTGTTCGCTCGCGATGCGCGCCGCAAGTTTCGCGAGGTCGCGCGGCGTGGACTGGTTCGCCGAGGAAAGTCCGGTCGGGTCGGCGAAATGCGTATCGGCAAGCTCCCATGCGGCCGCGCGCTCGTTCATCCGCCGCAGGAACTCTTCGCGGCCGAGCTTGCGCGCGAGCGCCTCACCCGCCTCGTTCGACGAGACGACGAGCATTGCCGTAATGAGATCAGCCACGCTGTAAGATTCACCGGGTTTGAGCGGCCGCATGACGGTCGTGTCGCCGAACGGCACGTCCTCTTGGCCAAGCGCAATGATATCTGCGGCATTCAATGATTGCTCTGCGATAACGGCGGTCATGAGCTTCGTGATGGACGCGATGGGCCATCGGCGCGAACTTTGGATGTCCACGTACGCTTCGCCCGTTTGGAGGTCTGCAAGGAGGGCGGCCTTGACCTGGATGGACGGCACGTCCGTTAGGACGCCGCGTGGACGGAACACGCTTGGCCCCATGTCGCCGGAAGCGACGAGCATCCCCGCTTGCTCAAGTGGTGAGACGGGCAGCGCGGCGGGCGGGGTCGGCGTCGGGAGCGGTTCGACGGTCTTCGTATCTGCAAGGAGCGCCGCGATCTCTGCGGAACCGCCCAGATGTTCCGCGACAAGGCGATCTTCGGCCGTCGGTTCTTGCTCCTGTGCTGGAGGCACGACAGGGACAGAAAGCATGTACACGGGCGGCTCAGGCGGTATCTGCGGCACGTTCTGCTGCGTTGCGCGCCCGCCAACGATGGCGGTCTGGCCTCCCGCGCTGCTTAATATACCCCATCCGCCACGGACGACGGCTGCGGATATCAATATCGCAAAAACGATGACCTTTTCTCCTGCGGTTATCATGCTGGTGTGCTCGGTGTTTCCTCGATGTGTTGTTCCGTTGCGCCAACTGCAAGCTCCGCAGTCCCGAGCGCGGTTTCGCCCGTGCCCTCGGAGGCCTCAAAACGCTCCAAGAGCGAGCGGAATTTCGCGTAGTCGGGCAGGTCGCCCTGCTTGCCGATACCGAGATGCCTCAAAAGCTCAAAGCTCGGCGAATAGAGATATGCGTTCGGCCGGTGCGGATCTGGCGACCGCTCCACGAGCCCGCGCAGGAGCAGGCTGCGCAGAATGAACTGCGAATTCACGCCCCGCTGATAATCTATCCGCGCACGGGATATGGGGCCAAAGTATCCGACGATGGCGAGCGCTTCGAGTGACGCTGGCGAAAGTTCCTCCGAGAGCTCTGCCTTAATGAACGATTCCACGATGTGCGAGAACATCGGCTTCGTGGTGAGCTGAACGCGGTCGTCGGATACGACAAGACCAAGCCCGCGGTCTGTGTTCGCAAGCCGTTTTTCATATTCAGCGAGCAGGGCACGCGCGCTTGCCTCGTCCGTACCGAGGACCTTCGCTATCTTTGTGAGGGCGAGCGGCTCGCCGTGCACAAAGAGCAATGCTTCAAGTTCTGCTATCTTTTCGTCCATACGCGTTGGTTCGTATACCCATTCAAGAAGCCGCGCCGGACGGGCCGCCCGCGGTTCTCCGTATCATGATATCAGAAAATTCGGAATCTTGTTCCAAGCGAACGACCTGTTCCCGGGCAAGGTGCAACACCGCGAGAAAGGCCACGACGCGTTCGCTCCGGGATGCGTTCCCCGTAAGCGTCGAGAAAGATGCTTCGGCGATCTCTCGGAAACGTTGCATCACTTCCTTGATCTTCTTCTCCAACGACACGACCGTCTCGCGGATGGTGTCGCTTTCCAACACAAAACGTTCAAAAGCGGAAAAGAGCGTTCGGAGCGACCCCACGAGCGCATCGGTCCGCAGGTCGGAGCCCGGATAGAATACCTGGACGCCGCGTTGCGCTTCAAGCGGCGAGACGGTATTCATGAAATACGGCCGGCTCCAGGCGTGTTGCTTCCCTCTCCAGCGCTCGTCGAGGAACTTCATCGCCGGACGCAGGTCCCGCAGCATCTGCAGCCGAAGTTCCAAGTCCTTGATGTCCGCCTCTTCTTCTTCGCCGAGCGTCATCTCCGGCAGAAGCGCTTTCGACTTGATGAACAAGAGACGGCTCGCGACCACCACAAAGTCCGCAATGATGCGCAAGAGCGCGAGCGATTCCTCTTCGCTTGCGGCGCGCTCCTGTTCGCGCTGCAATCCTTCAAGATACTTCAAGAAATCGTCTGTGACCTCGGCCAGGCTTATCTCGGTTATTTCCATGGACCGCGCCTCAATGAGCTCCAGAAGTTTTTCCAGAGGGCCGCTATAACGCGCGAGCTTCAGTTCGTATGGCGTGATGGTCATGGCGTGAGCGGAACGTTCTCTGGCGCAGCGAGCGGTTCGTAGACAGCTTCAATATATTGTTTGAGCGTCGTGACGTCGGCAAATACGTTGTCCGATCCAAGCGCAATGACTGCGATAGGCCGCGACGTTCCCTGCACGGACACCGTGAACATCGCTGCCATGGTTTCCTTTGCCGTTCCGTTCTTGCCGATCTTGCCGCCGATGAATCCGTCGGCTTTCGTGAAACCGTTCAAATTTTCCATACCGCCCCACGCCAAGGACGCCCCGAGATCGCGAAGCACTTCTCCCGCAGATATCCGCAAGAAAAAGCTCTGATTTGTCCGCAGGTACGCAAGGAGCGTAAAGAGGTCCTCGGCGGTAGAAACGTTCTCGTGGCTCACGCCCGACGCGTCCGCAAAGCGCGTGTCGCGCATGCCGAGCGCTTCCGCCTTCGCGTTCATAAGGCTCACGAAACGTCCCGCGCCGATCGTCTGCGCGAACGCCTCCGCGGCTTCGTTCGATGACTCCAAAAGCAACGGGTAAAGCAGGTCGAACGCGCGCACTTTTTGCCCCGCCCAAAGCCGTGGCTTACTTGTCGGTGCAAGCATGTCTTTCGTAATAAGGATGCTCTTATCCAGGTTGATGTGCTCGGTCGCCGTGAGCGCCGTCACAAGCTTTGTGATTGACGCGATCGGTACGACCGCGCGGGCGTTCCGTTCTGCAAGCACGAAATTGCTCTGCAAGTCGGCGACGAGATATACGTTCGCGCTCGTCTGCGGCGGCCGTACCGCATAGCGCAGCTCATCCGCAGTTGCCTCCGTGCGGTAGACGAGCACGGGCATCCCGACTGTCGCAAGGTCATACACGCTCTTCGCGTCTTCCGTTGAAAGCCGGACGCATCCGCCCGAATAGCGCGACTCGACCGGCGTGCCGTCCTCGTAATACGGCCAGCCGTGAATGAAGAAATTTCCCTGGAACGGCAACGACCACGGCATATAGACGTTGGAGAACGCCGAGTAGTGGCTCTTCTCTCTTCCTTCCACGCGATAGAGTCCGGCGGGCGTTTCCCACCACGACCCGGCCTTTCCTATGGCAAGGATGGGCACGGTGAGCGTCGGGGCGCCCGACGTATACACCATGAGCCGCTTCTCCGCGAGGTCTGCCTCAATGAAGTTCGCCTTCGTCGCGATGAGTGAGTCGCGCACGGAGCGGAAAAAATTCGGATTTGTGAGCGCAGGCCAACTGCCGTACTGGAACGGCCGGGTGCCGCTCCCCTCGTCCGCAAGGACAACTTCATAATGCTCAATGACTTGCCGATAATACTTCACGGCGACGAACGTGGCGCAGGCGATGAGCGCCATAATGACGAGGACCGCATAGAGCGGTACGGTGAATGATGCGAATTTGCGGAGCTCAGCCATGAGAGTATTCCCGAATGTACGAATTAGGTTTCACTATACGAATATCGCGAATTGAAATAATCCTTTATGAGCCGTAGCATACGATGCATTTCGTCATATTCGTATATTACACCTTTGATTCGTATATTCGGGATTACTATTGATAATACCGGTAATTGTTCGCGGG
>CAZMPQ010000008.1:2668-27715 GCA_964568535.1 uncultured Candidatus Saccharibacteria bacterium | reverse complement strand
AGCGCAGCGTTGATGAGGGCGTTTGCAAGCGCCGCAAGATCGTCGGCGTTCACGATACGGAGAAGCGGGGCGGCCGATGAGTCCTTGATGGCGCCAACGAGCGTCTCGCCCGGGGTCGTGTTGCGCTCCTTGACGCAGATGTTCGGTTCTTTGCTCATCGCGTCGCTGCATTTCAATCCACCCGTCGTCCCTCCGAGGCTTTCCACGCACTGGTCGTATTCGCTCGTCCACTGGATGCATTCCTTGGACGACAGGAACCCGCTGGATGATTCCACATCCGTCTTTTTTGCTTCCTTCTGCTTCGCGCTTTCCATATCCACAATATCGGACATCTGTATCATCGCGCCGAAGAAATTGTTTGATGGTTGCATTGCCGCGCCGTAGGCGACCCAGCCGCCATTCTCAAAGCTTTGGGCGAATGCGCGCACGTTTCCGACGACCTGGTCCAGTGTGCAGGTTGGTCCGGCGTCTAGGTCTCGCGCAGGGTCAACCGGTATCACGGCGACACGCACGAGCGGGCCGAAGGATTGGCAGAGCCGTGGCGTGAACTTCTCTATCATCCGCCCTGCCTCATCCTCTGCCACATTCGTGAGGAACCCTTTGAAGTTCGTCACGAACTGGGGCTTGCCGCCGCCTTGCACCCATTTAATGGTCTGCTGAACGAGGCGGTGTACGAGCCGGTCTTTGAGGAGCTCGGTCGCTATCTTTTTTAGGTATTCCCAAACCATGCGCGCAATATCTGCCGGGTCAATAACGAGCCATTGCGCGTGCGCCGTTTGGATGCCGAGCGCTTGATGCACGAGCGCGGCGAGGAACGGCAATTCTTCTGCGGAAATGCCGCGGATATCGGTTTTTCGCTGCGACTCATTCACCAAAAGCTGGATGGCGGAGAAATAGTTCGTTTCTTGTGCCTGGAGGATGAGTGCAGCGCGCACGGGGTCGGTTTCGGCGAGCTTTGCGGTTTCGGCGGCTTTGCGTTGGTATGCGATCAGCTTCATCAAGCTCCAGTGAAATCCGGCGACGGGTTCGGGAACGATGATCTGTGTGCCGCGACGGTGCGCTTCAGCGAATGGGAGTGTTGCAAGCGACGCTGTATCGGGGACAAGCGAGCCTTGGAGACGGGCCGCGGGAGCGCCGTAGAATTCCAACAACTGGTTAACTTGCTTATTATAGGCGTTGATGTCCTCGGTCGTGTATTTCGTAAGTACGGTAATGTGCTGCCGGTTGATCTCTGCTTCCCAGTCGGGAATGTCCGCGGCGCTTCCCGCGTTCTCCGCGAAGTAGTCGGCAAGTTCTTCGGTATCAAGATCTGAAAGGTTCAGGGTGCCGTCCGGATTTTTCGGACCGTCCGGATTCTGGTCAGCTATCTTTTCGCCGAGGAGCGCGACAAGTCCGTCAGTCAAATTATCGGAAACCGCTGCACTTTCGGGGAACACGTTCGGCACAGTTTGAGGCTGCTCTTTCGGACGTTCCCGTCCATCGGGCGTTTCGATGAACGCGTTCGCGGGCGGGCCCGTGCGCTCATTGGTGTTTTCTGCGGTATCGCTCCGGCCTCCGCGGGGGCTTTCGACAGAAAGGAAGAGCATGGAAGAGGTCACTGCTGCGGCGATGAGCAGGAACCCGGCGATAAGTTGTTTGAGCGAAGGAGTGTTCATGCCGTAACGTTATTTATTATATACCGGGAGTTGTTGTTACGCCTTAGAACCACGCTGGCGTATCGGTGCCATTGTACTTGTTCCACGCGCAGCCCGATGAGGTAAGCACGTCGTACTGCTCGGAGAACGAGTTGTCGCGTTTTACTGCGATCTCGTCGCCAGCATTCGGGTCCTGGATAGCGGTAAGTCCCGCGCCGCCGAGCGATGATGCAACGCACTGTACGAACGCGTTTTCTTGTCCCGCGTTGATGCGCCACGGTGGACTACAACCGCCATCTGAGACGCCATTACTTGAACCACAGGAGTTCACGGCGCTCGTCACTGCGCCCTGGAATTGGCCGCTGCCCCCGCCACCTCCACCACCACCGCCGCCGGACGGGCCTTGATCGATGGGGCCACTTTGGTCGTCATATGCTTCGCCGGAATTCAGCCCGAGGATGCCCTTGCTCACCACACTCTGGCCGAGCTGCGTGAGTTTGGAGAGCGCAGCGTTGATGAGCGCATTGAGAAGCGCGATGAGATCTTTCGCGTTCACGATGCGCTCCAGGGGTGCCTTGATGGAATCACTCACGGCGCCGTAGAGCGTCTCGCCGGGGGTCGTGTTGCGATACTCTTCGCACTCGTTCGTTGTGTCCAAGCCGCTGCAGAACGCGTCTTCCAGTGAGTAGCAGTCGTCAACAGAAAGATTGTTCGTCTGGCAGTAGTCGCTCAGTTGCGCGAGGCAGGTGTCATAGGTACTATCCTTCCACTTCACACATTCCTTATTCGACAAAAAGCCGCTTGATGACTGCACGTCGCCTTGTGATGCCTCGCGTTTTTTTGCGGCTTCCATATCGACGATGTCCGAGAGCTGTATCATCGCGCCGAAGAAATTGTTTGATGGTTGCATTGCCGCGCCGTAGGCGACCCAGCCGCCATTCTCAAAGCTTTGGGCGAATTCCTTAATATTCCCGACGACCTGGTCCAATGTGCAGACCGGCCCCGCATCCAGGTCGCGGTTATAGTCCACGGGTATCACGGCGACACGCACGAGCGGCCCGAATGACTGGCAGAATCGTGGGGCATATTTTTCTATAATGCGTCCCGCCTGATCGTTCGCGACATCGCTCAAGAACCCCTTCCAGTTCGTCACGAACTGGGGCTTGCCGCCGCCTTGTATCCATTTGATGGTCTGGGTGACCAACTGATGGACCAACCGGTCCTTCAAAAATTCCGTCGCGACTTTCTTGAGATATTCCCATACGCGGCGGGCGATCTTTGCGAGGTCTGTGGTGACCCATTGCGCATGTGCCGTCTGAATGCCGAATGCCGCGTAGAAGAGAGCGGTGATGGCCGTACGCTCGTCCTCGGGGCGAAGGAGGCCTAGGCTTGTTGCGCGGCGAGCCTCCTGTTCGAATGTTGCGATGGCGGCAAAATAATTCTGTTCCTGCACACCGATAATGATAGACGTCTTGAGCGGATCTTTTTGCGCGATCTGTGCAAGATCCGACGCCTTCTGTTGATACGCGAGCAATTTTAAGAGGCTGTTCTGGTATGCGACAAGCGGTTCAGGTGTTGGTGTCACCCGCGCTTCGCGGAGCGCGTCGTTAATGCGGATGTCCTCGGGTGAGAATGAAACAATAATGAGTTCGGGGTCTGCGTTGAAGTATTTTTGGAAGAGTTGGCTGTGCGCTGTCCGATAGCGTGCAATATCCTCCGGCCGTGCACCGGCAACGAGTTGCGGTCGATAGGAGAAGGCAATCTCACTTTCCCAGTCGGGCACCAATCGCCGCACATCGTCTGCGCCACCAATGCTTTTCAAGATGGTTTCCACATCCGGCGTCTGCAGGCCCGGTTGGCCGTTGAGCGCGAGCGGTCCCTGGGGATTTGTCTGTTCAAGGCCTTGGCCGAGTGCCGCGATGAGCCGTTCCGTAAGATTGTCTCCGGCCTCCGCGAGCGGATCGGGCCCCTGTTTTGCGAGTAAGTTTCGCCCCGCTTCATAGAATGCGGGATTTTCCACCCCGGGGTCTTCGACAAAGACGCTTTTGGGAAGTTTCTGCTCTGGCGTGGTGGGCGGTGTCGCGACATCCTGCTCCCCACCTTGCTGCGTCATGAAAAATATCGCGGATGAGGTCACCGCGACGGCGAGCAACAAAAATCCCGCGATGAGGTTCTTCAGGTTCGGACCCATTGGTTACGTTCATTATACACTATCACTTCGCGCCGTACGGTCGGTTTTGTGGGGTGCGGCCGCGGTGGGGAGTGTTATGGCCGTGGAGCGGGAAGTTCGGCGGCTATGCGCGTGATGTCTGTGGGCGAGAGATCCTGTGGTCGGAGTTCCGGCGCGAGCTCCGCCGCGCGGAGCGCTTGCTCCGCCGCCTCTTTTCCGAATCCGGCGCGGAGATTATTCAAAATGGTCTTTCGTGGTTGGGCGAAGAGGACACGCGCTATCGTCGTATACCGCGCGAACACGCGCTTCGCGGGTGGTTTCGCTTTTGTGGTAAGCGTGATGACTGCGGAATCAACGTCGGGCTCCGGTCGGAAGGCCGAGCGTGGCACGATGCGGATGATCTTCGGTTCTGCCCAGAACTGAACGATAGCCGCAAGCTTATTCATGCGGGGCGGTTCGGCGCACATACGTTCCGCAACCTCTTTTTGAATGGTCAGCACAACGCGCGATGGTCTCGGTTCTAATTCTCCCAATATGCGCAGGACGCGGCCGGTGATGTAATAGGGGATGTTCCCAACCACCGCGTAGTTCGTGGTTTTCGGATCTTTGAGCCGCACGATATCCGAGAGGAGCTTGAGCGCGTCACCCTCAATGATCTCCATCGTGGCATCGCCGGCAAATTTTATTCGTAGCGATTCGGCAAGCTTCGCGTCCTTTTCTATCGCGAAGATCTTACTTTTGAACTTTGCATGTTGCGCTTGGAGCTCCTTGGTGAGTTCTCCGTGCCCGGGGCCGATCTCTACGATGGTTTGTCCTTGCTCCGGCTTTAGAGCGTTCGCGACCGCGCGCAGAACGTCGCGAGCTTGAAGAAAGTGTTGCCCGAGGCGTTGCATATCCCTACTATATAATGAAAGGCATATATGGGCATACTGCACAGGTTCGGAGTTCGCTTGGCGACGGTCGCCGGACGCTTGGAGTCCGCGCCCGTCGGACTGTGGGGGTGGCTCTTCGGCATGAGCGCCGTTGTCATACTGCGGAACTTTTTTGAAGGGCTTTCCCAGCGCGCGTTGAACATTCTGGACGCGGATAATGTGATGTTCTTCGCGCATGCGTGGGGGTTTTACGCTGCCGCGTTCCTCGGCATCATACTCATTCTGCGGTTTGTGACGGGCGAAGATGTCCGGCGTGTGAGCGCGTTCGTACTATTCCTGACACCCATTCTCTTCCTGCCGCCGGCGCTGGATTTTTTTGCGACCGGCGGGGCGGGCGGTGTGATGGCATATATGGAACCGGCTATTCAGCTTGATTCGCCGAGCAACATCGTCCGAGCGTTCACTGACTTTGCGGTTTGGGGGCCATTCGGGCTTTTGTTCGATGGAGCGTCGTCGCGCGACGGAGTCCAGACGAACTTCGGCATCCGAATAGAGGTGATGCTCTTATTCACTATTTTGCTCTGGTATGTTTTTTGGAAGACGCGGAGCGCCTCGCGCGTTCTTGGAGCGACTGCGTTCCTATATGCCGGCCTCTTCGCGCTCTCCGCCTTCCCCTACCTCATAACGGAGCCATTCGATATGTCCGTATATGCGCTCTTCGCCGGCGCGCCGGCTGTGAACCCTATATTCAAGGGGGCGAACACCGTGCTTTTTGGATACTTCTTCATACTGAGCGTAGCACTCGGCCTTTTGTGGCTCCACGAATGGGACCTAAAGAAGTCTCGTGCGGCATGGAAGAATGTCCGGCTTGGACGCCTCATCGTCGGAAACTTTGGCATGTTGACCGCCGGGCTTTTGGTCGGCATCTCCGCAGCGGCAACGCCGTTCGCGCCGAATACGTTTGATAAGTTGCTTCTCATGTTTGCATATGCGAGCGTGCTGTTCGGCTGGATATGGGCGGTCGTGAGGAATGATATTGCGGACGAGCGCGGCGACCGCGTGTCGGAATCGCGTCGGCCGCTCCCGACAGGCGCCCTCTCGCTGGACGATATGCGCGAGATGAGCCGGCTCGCGCTCGCTATCTCGCTCACCCTTGCGTTCCTCGTCGGATTTCGTTTCTTCATGCTCCGGCTTGTGTGGGTCGCGCTCGCGTTTATCTATTCGGAGCCGCCATTTCGCTTGAAACGTTTGCCGCTCGTGCCGAACTTCGTGCTCGCGGGCGCGTATCTCACGACGCTCGTCGCCGGATATATGCTTGTTGCGGGAAATAGCGTCTTCGATCCTCCGGCAGGGATGGTGCTTATGGTGCTCGTCGCACTCCCGCTTCTTATAGAGTTCAAGAACATCAAAGATTATGAGGGCGACCGCGTTGATGGCATTATGACCATCCCAGTGTTCTTCGGGCTTGCGCGCGGGAAGCGCATCATCGCGGCGCTCGGCACGCTTGCATTTCTCTTGTTGCCGCTTGCCTATCCGGCTCGCGCCGCGCAGCTTCTTACGATTGGCGCCGCGCTTGCATTGTGGTACGCCTATGCGGTTACGGCGAGTCCGTATCGCGAATGGCGAGTATTTGTCGCGCTCGCCGCGGGCGTTATCGTCGTCGGGTGGCTTGGCATATACGGAATATGAAGCAAAAATTCGCGCTCATCATTACGCTTCTCCTCACCACGCTCTTTCTGAAGAACGTCGTGTTGAACACGCTTCTCTGGCGCGAGGTGGTTCCATCAGATAGAGATACCTATCTGCAGTTCTAGTCGAGTGTTATGTATCGTTCTTCGCTGTCGGAGAACTGCGTTTCGTCCGATACCAAACTGCGGTATTCCAAAAGCTCTTGTGGGAGCTCGGAAACGAAGCGCGATGGGATGTCGTAGAACGATATCGCAAGGTTCGTGCGCGCTCGCGTCATTGCGACGTACATGAGACGCCGCTCCTCCTCCAGTTCATCATCCGTTCCCATGGAGCGATTGTGCGGCAGGACGCCCTCCACGCATCCAGCGATAAAAACGCGGTCGAATTCCAGTCCCTTCGCAAGGTGCATCGTCATTAATGCCACTGGCGTTCGCCCGTCTCCTATCTCCTGACTCCTATCCCCTGTTTTGTCATCTGTTGATTGCACGAGCGCAACCTGTTCCAAAAATGCCGTCGTGTCTTCAAACTCTCCGGCGAATCGGATAAGTTCAGCGACGTTCTCCTGCCGCTCGGAAAAGTTCGTCGCGTTCCGGCGGAGATACTGCATATAGTCGGTTGAGTCGAGGAAGATGCCGATGAGTTCGGCGGGAGTTTTGGTGCCGGCATCGCGCACCGCCTCGGCGAATTCGCGGAACGCGCGTACCCCCGGCGCTTTCTCTAATCGTTCGCGGCTCACGGCATCTTTCGGATTCACCGCCCAGCGCACCGCCGCGACGATGTCCTTCACCTCCCGCCGCTCATAGAACTTGAGCCCGCCGTAGATGCGGTACGGGATGTTCCGCGCGATAAGCGCCTGCTCAATAGGCCGCGATTGGGCATTCGTACGATACAAGACGGCCGTCGTTCCGTTTTGAACTTTGAACTTTGAACTTTGGATTTGTTGTGTTATCCAATCCGCTTCCTGTTCCTCATCGGCGGCTTCGATGAGAAGAATGGGCTCCCCCGCCGGATTCTTCGTCCACAACTTTTTCGGCTTCTGTTTTTCGTTATTCGCGATGAGCGTGGACGCCGCGTCAATGATGGTGCTCGTGGAGCGATAGTTCTGGTCCAAAACCGTCGTTTGCGCGCCCGGCCAGTCGCGTTCAAAGCCGAGAAAGATGTTGAGATTGGACCCGCGCCAGCTGTAAATAGTTTGCTGGTCGTCGCCCACAACGGAAATTCGCTTATGTTCCCCAGCAAGAAGGCGTATGAGGTCGTACTGGCGATTGTTCACGTCCTGATATTCGTCAACAAGAACATGCGAGAAGCGTTCGCGGTATTTTTCCAATGTGTCCGGATGCTGTTCTAATAGGAGCGCCGTTTTGTCCAAAAGGTCATCAAAATCAAATGCATTCTGCTCTGCGAGGGCGCTTTCATATATAGGAAGGAAGTCGGCGGCGAATCTGCCGGCGCGACCAGCCTTGGTTTTGAGCTCGTGAAGCCCGAGCGTCCCCGATTTTACTTTGGATACGAGGTCCAACATCTCCCCCGCCGGCGCGTCGTCCTTCATCCCCTCGGCTTTCACGATGCGGCGCATGACCTGTATGCTGTCGCTCGTATCAAAAATAACGAACTGCGGCGTACGATTCGTTTTTCGCGCCTCCATCCGCAAAAGTCGTGCGCCGAACGAGTGAAACGTGCCGATGTAGGGATGCGGCGCGCCGAAAATGTCATGTGGCCGTGCTCGATGCGGCAAACGTACGAGCACTTCCACTCGCTCCAGCATCTCGCGCGCGGCCTTGTTCGTGAAGGTCATCGCACATATCTTCTCCGGCCGCGCGCCTTGCGCGATAAGATGCGCGATGCGATTCGTGAGCGTCTTCGTCTTTCCCGTCCCCGCCCCGGCGATGATGAGGAGCGGCGTGTCGGGCATTTTGACCGCCTTCTCCTGCGCAGGGTTGAGCTTATCCGGCATAGTGGACGTATGATAAACCCCCACCGGCACTCGGGACAAATTTCTATACCTCCTCTCGCAGCCGATAGCTCCGACGCCTACTTTGGCTGGGTCGGAGCCCCGACCTCTGGCGTCGGGGCTGAACGCCTCAAACTTCTTCACGCAATCTATAGCTGAATGCCTCTGCTAAGTGTTCCGCGCGGACCGTGGTCTCGCGCGCGAGGTCGGCGATGGTGCGTGCGGTCTTGAGCAAGCGGTAATATCCGCGGGGCGAGAGGCGCGCCTTGTCCAGAGTTTTTAGGAACGATTCGGCGTCCTTATCCAACTTCGCGAACTGCTCCGCTTGTTTTGAACTCATTTCGGAATTCGTAATAATGTTCGTCTTTACAAAACGTTCTGCCTGCACGTTCCGCACGCGGGAAATTTCCTTTTTCGCGTCCGCGCTCGTCTCGCCCGAAGGTTTTTTCGCACGAAGCTCTTCCATATTGACGCGCGGCACACGGATCTGCAGGTCGATACGGTCCAAGAGCGGCCCGGACACTTTTTTCTGATAGCGGATGACCTCGTATGCGCCGCACCGACATTCCTTTTCCGGGTCGCCGTAATATCCGCAGGGGCACGGGTTCATTGCGGAGACCAAGGAGAACTTTGCGGGGAATGCGAGCGTTCCGCGAGCGCGGGCAACGTGCACAACCCCCGCCTCAAGCGGCTGGCGGAGCGACTCCAAGACGTTTTTCGGAAATTCCGGCAGTTCGTCCATGAAAAGCACACCTCGGTGTGCAAGCGATATCTCTCCCGGCTTCGGATTTGAGCCGCCGCCGACAACAGATACAAGCGAGGCCGTATGGTGCGGTGAGCGGAACGGCCGATGGCGGATAAGGCCGTCCGGGCCAAGTCCCGCGGCGCTCCACACCTTTGTTACCTCTATGGCCTCTTGTGTTGAGAGGTCCGGCATGATGCCCGTGAGGGCTTGCGCAAGAAGCGACTTCCCTACTCCCGGCGGGCCGATCATGAGGAGGTTGTGCCCGCCGGCGGCTGCTATCGTGAGCGCTCGTTTCGCATTTTCCTGCCCGCGAATCTCTGAAAGGTCCGGTGCGTCGTGCGTGGCGGTGTCTGACTCATGGAATTCTGCCGGCGCAACAGAGCGGCGTCCCTCAAGCACCTCCATCGCCTCTTCCAAGCTTTCAAGCGGAATAACGGTCACGCCGGGAATCGCTGCTGCCTCATTCGCGTTCTGTTTCGGAAGATATACGTACGAAAATCCTTTCTCCGCAGCGAGTTCGGCCATATTGAGCGCTCCGGAAATGGGGCGGAGGCGGCCATCCAATGCCAACTCCCCTAAAAATATCTTGTCACGCGCATCGAATGGCGCGATCTGCTTTGTTGCGAGCAAATATCCGACCGCGATCGCAAGGTCGTAGTGCGAACCGGCCTTCTTTACATCCGCCGGAGCGAGGTTAATGGTAATTTTCCGGTTCTCGCGGTTCGGCGGTTTCGTGCCAGAATTTTTGAGCGCGGAGTTCACGCGCTCTTTCGCTTCATTAAGCGCCTTATCAGCAAGCCCGACAATGTTGAACGCGTGGAGTCCGACGTTCAGGTCCACCTCAACCTCAATGAGGCGCGCGCGAACCCCCTCAAGTTCGGCTGAATGTACCTTTGCAAGATTTTTGAGCAGGGTAAGTTGCGCTTTCCCTACGCAGCGTGTAGTCCGGACACTTTATCCAAATATTCTTCCGTGAGCGATTCCCCCTTCTCTATCTTCAAGAGCGCTTCCTCAATTTCCGCAAGCCGATCGCGGATGGCTTGGCCGATCGCAAGTTTGTTCCCCATCTCTTCCGCCTCCTCTGCTTCAATGGAATCGATATCATCCACATCATCGCCGAAATCCTCCGGCTTTTCCGCTTCTTTGAGTTGGGCGAGCAGTTTCTCCCGCTCCTTTTCCATGGTCGCGCGATACCGCGCAATTTTTTCTGGTGACATCATGCTCTCCAGTGTACCTGCACATTGGCGCCCGTCAATATTTTTTGTTAGGAAGCTGTGCGGAGGACTCTTTTGTCGGTCGGTTTCGGAACTGTGCCGCTCCGCTACGATTGGTCTGATAAGCACCGTGATAAACATCCGATAAACATGGCCAAACAGCTTCTGTGCATCGACTAAAATGTGTCGCAAAATATGATGAATTGGTCATTGGTTTTGGATGGAATACACACCCCATCCACAGTTTTGAGACCGGCAATCCGGCAATTGTTTATCAGGCAATTGCCGAATTAATGCGGCAATTGTTCACTTTTTTGCCGGATGTAGGTTTTACAATGTGATAAACAAAAATGTTTGTCAGAAAATCTGTGGATAAAATGTTTCGCGACCAACATATGTATTTTTTTGAGGTGATGTTTCGCAACCAACATCAAGAATTCTCATAATTTCTGAAGTTCTTTTCGTAAAATCCGTTATTGTAGATTTTTGTTATTAGCTTGAACCTATCTTGGACGTCAGGATTATACCCCATTTCTGATATCCAATTTTCAAATTGTTTCGCCTTGTATCCAATGAGTTTCTTGTAGAACAGCGGAATGATGATGTTCTTTATTTGTCCAAAATCTCTAACGACAAGAATTGACATTCCAGCCCGATTGTATCGATCGGGCCTCTTCCTTGCTTTATATGTATAGACTGAATTTTTTAACTTTAGTCTATCTCTTACTGTTTTTATTAGTTCGACATCTCTTTCCGACATAGCTAAAGTAAAGGAAGGAATCTTCTGTCTCCTTTTCCCATCGTCAGTTCTCGTTGGAATTGAAGAAAAACTAAAACATCCTTCCCCATCAATAAGTCCTCTAATATAGTCAAAGCTTATCTGTTTTTCCATATGTTTATTGAGCAACACTGTAAATACTGTTAGCGCACTAACAGTATTATAATACGAATATTCTCATAGCAATGCAACCAACAAAAAACGTTGGTCAAATCGGCGAAGAGCTCGCCGCCCAATATCTGAAGAAAAAGGGCTACCTTATTCTTGAGCGGAACAAGAAGATGCCGGGCGGGGAGATAGATGTCATTGCTCGGGCACCCGCGGGGGAGCTGGTGTTTGTGGAGGTAAAGACGCTTGTGGAAGGTAATTCGAGTTGGCTTGAGCCCGAGGAGCATGTGAATTCGGCAAAGCTTACAAAGATGCGGCGGGTTGCCGGGCTGTATGCGAACTCGAACAAGAAGCTCGTCGCGGATGGTGCGGGCTGGCGCATTGATGTGTTCGCCATCGTACTGGCGGACCCGCCGGACATTCGGCATTATGAGAATGTATAGAGCGACTTGACGCGAGGTAGAGAACGCCATATAATAGAAGCGTCTGGATGAAGGTCCGCTTTAGTAAGCGGCCCTTTTTTAAAATGAAGGTTTTTCCTGAAATTTCGAGCTGATTTCCCTAGCGAAGGAATTTTGGAAACAAAACCGAACCGAGCACATAACCCCATATCAAAACAATGATTGTAAGCAACACAAACGAAAAAAAGTCGAAATTTCGCGCATCGAGTTTATGTGCTCGGTGCTCGTTCTTGCAGCCGCTCGGGCTGCGATAGGGAAATTATCTTGCCCTCGCGGGCAATAACGGCATGTTGAACATTAAAGATATTTCGCGCGCAGTGAAGCAGGTCGCGGAGGAGAAGGGCTTGGACGCGGACAAGGTCATTGAAGCGATAGAGTCATCGCTGGCCGCCGCATATAAAAAAGAATACGGAACGCGCGGCGAGATCGTTCGCGCGAAGATAGACATGAAGACCGGCGAGGTGAAGTTCTGGCGGGTCAAGACCGTTGTGGACGAGACGACCGTCCGTATCGTGGAGAAAAGCGAAGCGGATAAGGAGAAGGAACTTGAAGAGAAAGAGTGGCGTGAACGCGTCGGTGATTTCCGCGAGCGTGAAGAGGTTGGCGAGGATGGCGAGCCGAAACTTCCACGATACAACTCCGACCGACACATTCTTCTTGCGGATGCGAAAGAGATCAAGAAGGGCGTGGAGGTTGGCGAGGAGTTGACCTTCCCGCTTGAGCTGCACGAGGACTTCGGCCGTATCGCGGCGCAGACCGCGAAACAAGCAGTTTTCCAAAAGCTTCGCGAATCGGAACGCGAGTCCATTCTTGCCGAGTGGCGCGGAAAAGAGGGGACCATCGTGAGCGGTATTGTGCAGCGCTTTGAACGCGGACACGTGTACATTGATCTCGGCCGCGCCATCGGCGTGATGTTTGGGAACGAATCGGTTCCCGGTGAACACTATCGGAACGGTGAACGCTTGCGCTTCCTCGTACTTGCAGTGCAGGAGGACACGCGCTTGCCCGGCATCATCCTTTCGCGGTCGCATCCGAAGTTCGTTGCGAAGCTTTTTGAACTTGAAGTTCCGGAGGTCGCGGATGGTGCGGTAGAGATCAAGCTCATCGCGCGCGAGCCGGGCAGCCGCACGAAGCTCGCCGTTGCATCACTCGTTGACGGCGTTGACCCGGTCGGCGCACTTGTCGGCCAGCGGGGGACGCGCGTCATGGCCGTGAATAACGAGCTTGGCCAAGAGAAGATAGATATCATTGAATATTCGGACGATCCGGAAACGTTCATTAAGAACGCGCTTTCGCCGGCGAAGGCCCAGAGCGTGGAGGTCCTGCCGCGGCGTGAGGCGAAGGTATATGTTGCGGAAGACCAGCTCTCGCTCGCCATTGGGCGCGGTGGGCAGAACGTGCGCCTTGCGGCGAAGCTGACGGGTTGGAAAATAGACGTGCGTTCGCAGGCAAAGCCCGAACAGGCCGTAGAAGGCGGTTCCTCATTCGACCCCAGCGCGGATGCGGGCGTGGAGTCCGCCGCGCCTGAAGCAGAAGGAGGCTCCGGCTCGGACGATGACCGCGGGGGCATCTCGTAGACATCGGAACGCGCAGCGCGCGTAATATCAATCGTCGTTCATCATTCACTACTCATCATGATCACTCAGTTCTATCTCGGTGCAGCGGTCGTGTCAGTCATATTCAGTGTCGCGCTCATCCGCATCTTGAAGCGCTATTCGCCAGGCAATGCGCAGATGCTTGCCATCCGCGATGCCATCCGCGAGGGTTCCAAGAGCTATCTCATGCGGCAGAACAAAACGGTCGCGGTTGTTGCTGTGGTCATCGCTATCGTGTTGTATTTCGCCATGAACGGCACGGTCGCGCTTGGGTTCCTCGTCGGCGCGGCAGCATCCGCGCTCGCCGGATATCTCGGCATGATGACCGCGGTTGATACGAATTCCCGAAGCGCTGCTGCAGCAGAAAAGGGGATCGGCTCGGCATTCCGCGTCGCGTTCCTCGGCGGTTCAGTGACCGGATTTCTCGTTGTGGGCCTTGGATTACTTGTGACCGGCGGGTTCTATGCGGTTTTCGGCGATATCCAAGCGCTTACGGGACTCGCGTTCGGCAGCTCGCTCATCTCGGTTTTTGCGCGGTTGGGCGGCGGTATCTATACGAAGGCAGCCGACGTGGGCACGGACCTTGTGGGGAAAGTTGAAGCGGGTATTCCGGAAGATGACCCGCGGAATCCCGGCGTCATTGCGGATAATGTGGGCGACAATGTCGGCGATTGTGCTGGTATGGCAGCCGACCTCTTTGAAACGTATGCCGTGACCCTTACGGCGGCGGTGCTTTTGGGGCAGGCCATGACCTCATTCACTCCCGAACAAGTGGCGTACCCGTTCGTGCTTGGAGGATTGGCCATTATCGCATCGATCGTGGGGAGCTTCTTCGTTCGACTCGCGCCGGGCGGGTCAATTATGGGCGCGCTTTACAAGGGGCTTATCGCGGCGCTCGTCATTTCCGCGGGGCTCTTTTACGGCGCCGCACAGATGTTCTTTACGGAAAATGCGATGGATGTTTTTTGGGCGAGCTTCGTTGGTCTCGTAGTGACGGGGCTTATGGTGCTCATCACCGATTACTATACGGCAAAGAGATTCCGGCCGGTGAGGTCCATCGCTGAAGCATCACGTTCCGGACACGGCACGAATATCATCATCGGCCTTTCGGTCGGGATGGAAGCGACATTCGCGCCAGTCGTGCTCATCGTCGGGGGTATCCTTGCCGCGTATGGGCTCTTCGGGCTCTACGGCGTTGCGCTTGCGGCGACGGCGATGCTTTCCGCTGCGGGCATCGTCGTTGCCATCGATGCATTCGGGCCGATCACTGATAATGCCGGCGGCATCGCTGAGATGGTTGGTGCGCCGAAAGAAGTCCGTGAGGCGACCGATGCGCTGGACGCCGTGGGAAATACCACGAAGGCCGTGACGAAAGGATACGCGATTGCGTCCGCGGGCCTTGCGGCGCTCGTGCTCTTCGCCGGATATACCGAAGAGCTGATCCACGCAGGAAAAGCAGTTGTATTCCGACTAGATGATCCGTTTGTGCTCGCCGGACTTCTGCTCGGCGCAGCCGTTCCGTATCTTTTCGGTTCGCTTGCGATGAAGTCCGTCGGGAATGCTGCAGGTGTCTTAGTTGAGGAGATCCGGCGGCAGTTCCGCGACATCAAGGGCATTATGGAGTACAAAGCAAAGCCGGACTATGCGAAGGCAGTGGACATCGTGACGCGGGCGGCGCTTCGCGAGATGATCGCGCCGGCGCTCATTCCGATCGCTGCAGTCGTCATTATTGGATTCGGGTTTGGCGAACATGGAGCGCTCGCTCTCGGCGGATTCTTGGTGGGTGCGCTCGTGTCAGGGCTTTTCATCGCTATCTCCATGACCTCCGGCGGCGCAGCGTGGGACAACGCAAAGAAATACATTGAGGCAGGGAACTTCGGCGGCAAAGGCTCAGATGCGCACAAGGCAGCGGTCACCGGGGATACCGTCGGCGATCCCTACAAGGACACTGCCGGTCCGGCTGTGAACCCATTGATTAAGGTCATCAACATCGTCGCGCTCTTGCTCGTTCCGTTCCTTTGATAGATACTGGTGCGCATGGATGAACACATGACGACACTCATACCGACGGTCATTGAGAAAGTCCCAGGAGGGGAGCGAGCCTACGATATATACTCGCGCCTCTTGAAGGACCGTATCATCTTCCTTGGTGGGCCCATTAATGACGCGATGGCGAACGCGGTCATTGCACAGCTCTTGTTTTTGGACCATGAAGATCCGAAGAAGGAGATAAAAATGTACCTGAACACGCCGGGCGGTGTGGTGTCTGCTGGGCTTGCCATCTACGACACGATGCAGTTCGTGAAGGCAGACGTGTCCACCATCTGCGTCGGCATGGCGGCGTCCATGGGCGCAGTGCTTCTTGGCGCGGGGAAGAAAGGCAAACGCATCGCGTTGCCGAACTCAGAAATATTGCTCCACCAAGTGATGGGTGGCGCAGAGGGCCAGGCATCCGAAATCGAGATAACGGCGAAGCAGATCTTGAAAATGAAGGAAAAGATCAACGACCTGCTTGCGAAACACACCGGCCAGCCGAAGTCTAAAATAGAGAAAGACACCGACCGCGATTTCTACCTGACGCCGGTTGAGGCAGAGAGATACGGATTGATAGACCAGATCATTAAAACGAAGAAATAAACGAACGAGCCGCTCCCCAAGCGGCTTTTTCGTGGTATAATCATGCGCATGAAGAAGGTATCATCAGAACATGTCCATGAAGTTCTCGCACGGGGAACGTCGCAGATCGTGGACCGCGCACAGCTTGAGAAATTACTCACGGGCGGTAAAAAATTGCGCGTGAAGCTTGGTATTGACCCGACGGCGCCGGACCTGCATCTTGGCCACTCGGTCATTCTCCGGAAACTTCGGCAGTTCCAGGATCTGGGGCACCGCGTCGTCCTTATCATCGGCGATTTTACCGCGCAGATCGGCGATCCTTCGGGAAAATCAAAGACGCGACAAGCGCTCACCGAGGCTCAAGTGAAGAAGAACATGAAGACCTACCTTGCGCAGGCGCGGAAGATACTGGATATGCGCCGTGCGGAAGTGAAGAAGAACAGCGCGTGGCTTCAGAAGCTGAACGGCGCGAAGCTTGTCGATCTCATGAGTAAGGTGAGCGTGCAGCAACTGATTGAGCGGGATGATTTTTCGAAGCGTCTCGCGGCGCATCAGTCCATTCGTACGCACGAACTGCTCTACCCCATCCTTCAGGCGTACGATTCCGTGATGGTGCGTGCGGATGTGGAGATCGGCGGGAACGACCAGCTTTTCAATCTGCTCATCGGGCGGGCGCTGATGGAACGTTTTTCCCTTCCGCCTCAACAGATCATGACGACACAGCTCTTGGTCGGTCTCGATGGGACGCAGAAGATGTCAAAGTCGCTTGATAACTACATTGGCATTGCTGAAGTGCCAAACGAAATGTTCGGGAAGCTCATGTCCATTCCGGATCGCTTGATGCGGCCGTATTTCGAGCTGTGTACGGACCTGCCGTATTTGGAGATCGAGAAGATACTGCGCGCAGGGAACCCTCGCGATGCGAAGCTCCGGCTTGCGCACGAGATCGTGCGGATGTATCACGGTGCGAAGGCCGCGGCGCAGGCGGAGGAGCGATGGAAAAAGGTGTTTTCGCGCAAGCAAGTCGCGGATGATATTCCCGAACTGCGGCTTGTCGGCGGGCATCTCGCTGCGGTGGACGTTCCGGTCGTCGCGCATGTCGCGAAGAGCAAGAGCGAGGCGTGGCGACTTGTAGAACAAGGCGGGTTCAAAGTGAACGACAAACCTGTCACCGATCCGCGCGCGATGGTATCCTTGAAGACCGGCGACGTGCTGAAGATGGGGAAAAAGACCTTCTTCCGCGTGAAGATTTGACGCCACTCTTTGGTGTGGTTTAGGGCAAAACCTCAAAAATGAATTTTGAGCGGGTAACGGGAGTCGAACCCGTATTTCCTCCTTGGAAGAGAGGCATAATAGCCGTTATATGATACCCGCGATTAAGTTTGCGAAAGGGCACCATGTATCCATCCGGTTAGCCGGCGATGTAGTCGAACTCCATTATCGGGGTTGCCCTTGCTGATTATGGTAATGTGAGCGGTTCCATAAGGCAACTTAGCTCTCTTGATCGGGGATTTGTTTTGCCTGCGATCCACCTGTGTTTTTCTAAAATTCTTCGGGGGTAGCTTTGTGGTTTTTTGCCAGAAGGCGAGGCATTCTTGTGCATTGTTGTCTGGATAAAGATGAAGTGCAATAGTGATATTGTCGTCAGCTAGACCGAGAGTTTCCTTGAACCACTTTATCGCAAGCCGAATGACGTTCGGATCCGCATTAATGATTCGGACAATCTCATGTGTTTTTGACCCCTCGCCGATGTACAGTCCCAAGCCGAGCATTTGAAGGTCTCTATTGCTTAATATGCCAATCTCTTTGGCGCCTTTCTGACCAAGCGCGATGACCTCTGCAACTTTTTTATTGTGACTCTTTTCGGCAGATTTGATGGGGCCATATTGAATTCTGCGTAGAACTGCTTTATTTGGAGTGAACGGTCTATTTTTAAACCACTCACTAAGGGTGCTTTTCGATATTCTAAGCTTCTCGTGGATCATGTTGTATGAGTGCCCTGCGTCGCGAAGTTTCTCGGCCTCGGTCCGGAGTGAAGGATTTTTCATAGCGTTATCCTATCATACTATATAAGTAGGTTCAATTTAATGATTGTTTCGCGCGGGGCCTATTCCATCCTTGATTTATAAAAGCTGTTGCGGTACGGTTATTCCGATATAACGGTCTATGTCTAGGAAGTTGAAGATATTTCTTATCCTCGTGGTCATCGTTGCCGGCGGGTATTTCGCCGGGAGCTGGCTTGGGCTGTCATCCTCAAATGGCGCAACCGATGACTTCAAGGATGCCCGAGCTCAGGGGGCGGTCATCGCACAAGATATCGTGAACCTATCGAACGGCCTTCAGGTGGATTTGGACCGCGTGAACAAGCTGGATAGCGAGGGAAACTATGCGGAGGCGCTCACGGCGACCGTTGAGCTTTTGAAGCGGACACAGGAGGTGAAAACGAAGGCACTGGAACTTTCCGAGCAGCTCGAGCGGATGACTGGCGGGCTTGCCGATATCAAATCGCCCATCGCGCGTCAGGCGGCGCTTGAGTCCATCTCCAATCGGTTGGCGCTCATCGGCCGGCTTCTGAGTTATAGCGACTACCTAGGGCAGCTCTTCGCGAGCTTGAACTTGCGTTTCAGTGGCCAGCCGCTTCAGGAGAACCACATCAAGAACCTCATCGCGCAGGTGAACGCGGAGGTGACCGCCATCAACAACTTCAACCGCGAAGCGAGCCAAGCAATGGACCGCTTTGATGCGATAGTAGAGCAGGGGAAGTAGGGATTATGGGTGCGTAGCTCAATGGTTAGAGCACCAAGCTTATACCTTGGCGGTTCCTGGTTCGAGTCCAGGCGCACCCACAGAAAATCGGTGCTGTCATAGTCCTTTCGGCCAGCCGTTATATATGGCGCAAAGGTCTTTTTGCGTTCTCAAACCAACATAAAACCGCATGAAACGAGTTTTCGTCGCTGCAATAGCAGCAGTCGTTATTCTACAGGCCTCACCGCTTGGCGCGTTTGCCCAAACGGCGCCCGGGGCGCTTCAGTCGCAAATAGAAACACTGCTTGCGCAGATCAAGTCGCTCAATGAGCAGATCTTGAATCTGCAGCAACAGCAAACGCAATTACAGCAGCAAAAACAGGATACGGTCGCAAGCATCCTCACCACGCTTCGCGAGGGGGATGAAGGGGAGAAGGTGCGCATTCTGCAGACACTTCTCGCCTCCGATGCGTCCATCTATCCCGAGGGAATGATCACGGGATTTTACGGTCGACTGACATCGGCTGCGGTGCGGCGATTCCAGAAACTCCACGGGCTTGAGCAAGTGGGATTCGTCGGTCCGCGAACGCTTACGAAACTGCAAGAGCTTTCCAATAAGCTTCAACTCGCTTTCGCATCAGGCGATGCGGACGCGATAGAGGATGCCGCTGAGGATCTTGAGGATGGATTGAAAGATGCGAAAAAGGAAAATAATAAGTTCGCGAAAGCCGTGAAGAAAGTGATGAAGCTGTGCACGCGCATCGCGCCGGGCCACCTCATCGCTCCGGGCTGGCTTGCGAAAAACGATGCTCCTACCGTACCGTTCTGCGAGTCGCTTCCATTCGGTATCTTCAAGAAGTTCCCGTACGCGAGCTCGACGCCGACGTCCACCCCGCCGGGGACGGATACGACGCCGCCGGTCATCACGAACATCACGTCCATTCCGAGCATGAACTCTGCAATCGTGTACTGGACCACGAACGAACCGGCTGATTCGCAAGTGAACTACGGCACGACCTCCTCGTACGGCTCTTCAACTTCGGTGAACGCTGCGAAAGTCATCTACCACAGCCAGACGCTCACCGGACTGCAAGCCGCGACGGTATACCATTTCCAGGTAATCTCGCGGGATGCGAAGGGGAATGGAGCAAGCTCTGGCAATCAGACGTTCACGACACTCGCTGTGCCGGATACCGCGGCGCCGACCATCTCCAGTATTTCTGCGACGCCGAGTTCTACATCCGCGGCTGTATCGTGGATGACGAACGAATCTGCTGATTCGCAGGTCGCCTATGGCACATCAACGGCGTACGGCTTGCTTACCGCGCTCGATACGACGCTTGTGACGAGCCATGCGGCGCAGCTCGCCGGCCTCTTGCCGAGCACGCTATACCACTATCAGGTCCGCTCCAAGGATGGAGTTGGGAATCTTGCGACCTCCACAGATCAGACGTTCACGACGCTTGCCGCACCGGACACCACTGCACCGTTCATCTCGTCGGTCACCGTGACGCCAAGCTCAACCAGCGCGACGATCGCGTGGACAACGAACGAATCGTCCACAAGTAAGGTGTATTACGGGACGGTGAATCCAGTTGACCCGAACGCGACAAGCACGCTCTCCGTCTCGGACGGTACGCTCGTTTCGCCCCACTCACTGAACCTCTCTGCCCTCGCGACATCAACTACATACTACTTCCTTGTGGAATCCGCGGATGCCGCAGCAAACAAAGCGACGTCATCGGGCTCGTTCGCGACGACGCCGTAACGAGGTCCTCAACGAAAGAAAAAGACCGCTTTATGCGGTCTTTTTCTTTATATCGCGTTCAACTTCCAGAAGTTCTCATACAACTTGGCGACGAGGATAGGGCCGGTGCCGCCGGGGGTCGGAGTGTAGGAAATATTTCTCGCATCCGCGCCGTTCGGGTCAAAATCGCCAGTCGTCTTTCCATCGGGCGTTCTATTGAATCCGAAATCAATGACAAGCGCACCTTCTTTGAGATGTTTTGCGTTGAATAGGCCTGCTGCGCCTGCGCCGCTTACGATGACGTCCGCATCTTTTAGTTTTTCCTGCAGGTTTTTTACGGACGAATCAAAGACCATTAATTCGCCGACACGGTTCTGGAGCCAAAAACCGACCGGTCGGCCGATAAGGACGCCTGCGCCGATAACGGCAACGGTCAAATCGCGGAGATTCGTGAGGCGGGCTTCGTGGAAGAGCTGGTCTACCACCGCAACGGATGGCGGCGAAATGATATGCCGACCGGTATAGAACGCGCCGAGCGCGGACTCCGAAAGCAGGTCGACATCTTTTTCTTTCGGGACGGCGTTCAGGATATAGTGTTTGTTCTGCAAGTGGTCGGGTAGGGGAAGCTGGACGATGAACCCGCCGCAGTTTTTGGGCGTTGCCAACCGGCCAGCTTCGGCGCGAAGCTCGTTGGTTGTGATGGTGTCCGGCAGTTCGTAAAGGCGAAAATCAATGCCGAGCTCTTCGGCAACCTTCGCTTTTTGTTTCAAAAAGTTCCGCGAAGCCGCATTTTCGCCAACGAGCGCTGCGCCGAAAAAACGCTTCTCGGGAAGCGCCGCTATTTTCGGCTTCAGCTCTGCGATGAGCTTCGCTGCGATCTGTTTGCCGTCGATGGTCACGGATTCATTATGCAGGTTTTTTGCGTATCGGCAATGCGCACGAAACATTTTAGCTGCCGCCGCGTTATATATGGGTATGGAACAACCATTATCTCGCGGGGCGCGGTATCTCGTTATCGGCGGTACGGTGTTTTTAGTGGGTATATTCACATTTGGCGTTGTGCAGTCGTTCGGGCCGGCGATGTCCTTTGTGTCATCCTTGGCGAGCGAACGAACGGGCGGTTCCGATGACGTTCGCACGGCTCCAACCGATAGCTCGGGTAATTCCGTTGCTGCGGGCGGCACGACCGCGCTCACGATGGCGGAACTAGCAACGCATAACACGGCGAAGGACTGTTGGCTGCTTGTCGCGGGGAAGATATACGACGTCACGTCGTTCATTCCGCGCCATCCAGGCGGTTCCGTCATCGCGAAAAGCTGCGGGACGGACGCGACGCAGGCCTTCAATACGAAGGGCGGCGAGGGGAAGGACCACTCGTCCCGTGCGGATAGCATGCTTGCGCAATACTATATCGGTGATCTGAACCAGAACATCTCATCCGGCGCGCTTCAGCAGGTGCAGCAAAACGCCGCAGCGGCAACGCCCGCTGGCGGTGGGGAGGATGAGAACGAGGATGAGGATGAGTGGGAGGACGACTAGGCAGTGGGCTGCGCGGGCGCCGGGTTCGTTGGATGGGGCGATGTTGGAGCCGCTTGCGTCCCTCCGGCGAGTTTGCGATAAACGTACGCCGCGGCGATCATCGTCGTCGGTATCGTGGCGATAAGGCCGATGCCGAGCGCGAGCGCGCCGACGATATTGAGTCCGATGCCGGCAAGATAGAACTGAAAGAGGTGGAAGCGATGGCCTTTCGTGAGGTCGCGGCTCATCGTGAGCGCGCTGAGCGGCCCGGCATTCTTGTCTACGATGCAGTAGCCGAAGAAGCTCAACATAATGGAAATGATGATGCCGGGGATGATGAGCAGGACGAATCCGATGGCGCAGAAGATGCCGACGAGAACGGACGAGATAAGATAGGTGAAAAAGAGGTGATAGTTCGCCCAGAAGTCGTCGAACTTCGCGCTGCCCTGGTCCACGATCTTCAAGCCGACGGTGACGATGCCGATATGAAGGATGATACCGACGATGGCGCCGACGATGGGGATGGCGCCGGCGACGATGGATATGATGCCGGCGAGCAGAAAGATACCGACGTGCTTCTGCACGGCGCGCCAGCCGAAGCCGAACGCTTCACCGATGCCGAACGATGGGGTGTTATTCATATATTCATTCTAGCAAAATGTCTTGAGCGGTCCCGCCTGGTTTGGCGGGACCGCTCCGTTCTGGGTCATCGTTTTGTTCTGCCCTCCTTGAGCATCGCGATGTCTGCGCGGGCGGACTCGCTGAAGATGCGCTGCGCGAAAAGGTACGGCTTGGGTGGTTTGGGCTCTTTGCAGCGCGCGTCCACGTGTTGGAGCACGGCGTTGCAGATGCCCCAGGCGATCTTCGGGTCGGATCGCGGGTCCATGAACGTCACCTGGTGCTGGCCTACGCGATTCGCGTCTTCGCTCGTCTGGCCGGTGAGCTCGAAAAGTTTCGCGGCGCCGGAGTAGATGGTTAGGTGCTTCATCCCGCAAGTGATGTGGGCGTTCTTGCCGGGGTATGCGGCGACGTGTACGCGTATCGCGATACGCGAGAAGAAAACGTCCAGGTGGTCTTCGCGTTGTTGGATCTCCATTCCCGACAATCGGTCGGACATGGCGCACCTCCTTGTATATGCGCACGGAACGCAGTGCTCCCCGTGTTATAGAACGGGGGAAGGCGTTGGGTCAAGTGATTACCGAAGAAGCGGACCGTAGATAAAGAGATAGACGAGGAAGAGGAGCGCAAAAGCGAGGAGCCAGCCGATGGTCCACGCGACTACCTGCATTGCCTCGCTGCGTTTGTTGTCTACAAAGAAAAGCTTTATCGGATAGCCGAGCGCGATAGAGCTACAGATGAGGGCGGAGGTGATGAAGAGAAGGAGAAAGAGCGACATGCCGAGAAGAGGATTGTCATGCTCTATGGGCGGATCGCTCAGTACCGTGGTCACCGTGGTCGCGAAGAGGATGATATAGGCGACGAGGCCGATGGCCTGCAATGCGCCGATAGTTTGGGGGGTGTTTTTCATATCAAATAGCGTACACCAAAAAAGAAGAAAGGCCTACTGGAGCTTGCGCTCGTTCGGCCCTCGATGTTTCCTTTCTTTTACCCATGGCGCACCGCCCCATGAGCGATGACCCAAACCTCTTTTTGTGGGCGACCGACCGCGGCATAGAGTCGAGTGATTCCCTTGTGAAGTCGCGCTAGCGGATCATCGAGCAAAACATCGTCAACATTCCCGGGAAAATCGACGATGAAATACACGACCTGGTCTTCAACCCAGTTTCCGGCATTTCCGTCCCACCAGGTGCCGGTGAATCCCGGCTCGTCGATATTGCTGCACGTGAAACCGGTTATGGGGACAGCGGCAGTTTGTTGGCGCTTGAGGTAGCGAACGACCGCGCTAACGGCGTCCTCCTCGTCCTGATTGTTGTTGGGGAGGAAAAATGTGACCCGGACTTTCGGTTCGCGCATCGCTTATAGCCTCGCGTCACCATGGCAGACGGTGTTCGCGACGTATGTCGGCGACCTTGTCCGCAGGAAGATCTCCGGCGCTCACAACCTTCGCGACTTGCTCGATGCGAATCCCCGGCTTACCGGAGATCAGTGCAACTGCTTCTTCAGGAACGAACAATTCGCGTCCTGTGCTAGTGCGATGTGGACACCCCTTGATCTCCGGATCGGTCCAGAACAGACCAAGTGCGCGCCGGTAGTCCTTGACCGAGCGGAACATCAGCACGCGCAGCTCCGCGGCTTCGTACGACGAGTACGACCGAGGCCAACGCTTTCCCATGTAAACCTCCGCCGACCTCAGTCGGCAAAAGAATTGGAGCACGTGAATGTGCTGCCGCCACCATATCAACGGTTTACGGGGATGTCAATTTCTACACCGTGAGCGATTCACCGGAGCTGTGGCAGAAACGGCTCAATTGCTAGCAATTGAGCCGTTTCTATATCGCGAGCGTCTCGCCGGGTTCAAGCGGGTGCAAACATTCCGAGAGGCGCATCTATTTCAACAGCACCTTCGCGATTTTGCGCGCGATCTTCTGCATATCTTTTTCTTTCATCCCGCGGGTGGTGACAGCAGGCGTGCCGAGGCGGATGCCCGAAGGGTCCATCGGCGAGCGGGGGTCGTGGGGGATGGTGTTCATATTCACGATAATGCCGGCTTTCTCCAATCGCGTGCTCGCTTCCTTTCCCGAAACACCCTTCGCCATGACGTCCACGAGAAGCAAGTGCGAGTCCGTGCCGCCCGAGATGATGCGGAAGCCGAGCCGCTCCAGTTCGTAGGCGAGCGCCTGCGCATTCTTCACGATCTGCTTCGCGTAGCGGCGATAGGCGGGGGAATCGGCTTCTTTCATCGCGACGGCGATGGCCGCAACTTGGTTCACGTGCGGCCCGCCTTGCAGACCCGGGAAAACGGCGCGATCAACTGCGCGCGCGATATCAACCCCATTCTTTTTCGCGAGCTTTGATTCTTTATTCGCGAATATCATTGCCGAGCGCGGTCCGCGGAGCGTTTTGTGTGTCGTGGTCGTTACCACATCTGCATATTGGAATGGCGAGGGATACACGCGGCCGGCAATGAGCCCCGCGATGTGCGACATGTCTACCATAAAATATGCGCCTACGGCGTCGGCAATTTTTCTGAACGCCTTCCAATCTATATAGCGGGGGTAGGCGGTGTAGCCGGCGATGATGAGC
>CAZMPQ010000008.1:0-2568 GCA_964568535.1 uncultured Candidatus Saccharibacteria bacterium | reverse complement strand
GAACGCCTTCCAATCTATATAGCGGGGGTAGGCGGTGTAGCCGGCGATGATGAGCTTTGGCTTCTCTTTCTGTGCGAGTTTCAAGATATTTGCGTAGTTCAGGCGCTCCGTTTTCGGGTCTACGTCATACTGCACCGAGCGCCAGAGCTTGCCCGTTGCGCTTACTTTATGGCCATGAGTGAGGTGCCCGCCCATAGAAAGCTGCAGGCCCATGATGGTTTCGCCGGGAGGCACGAGTGCGAGGATGGCGGCGAGGTTTGCGGGGCTTCCGGAGTAGGGCTGGACGTTCACGTGCCAAACGTTTGTCGCTAAACGAAAGAGCCGGAGAGCCCTTGATTTTGCTAGCTCCTCCACTTCGTCCACCACCTCATTCCCGCCGTAGTAGCGGGCGTGCGGATACCCCTCCGCATACTTATTGGTAAAGACCGAGCCGAGGGCTTCCATCACATCGTCGGAGACGAAGTTCTCGGACGGGATGAGGTCTATCGTCCTCTTCTGGCGGACAGCTTCTTTGGCGATGAGCTTTTGAATTACTTTATCTTTCATCGCTCACAGAATAGCGGGTTTCCTATGGGGGTGCAACGGATGCCATCCACTTCTTGTGCACTATCTCTATTGAGTTCGCGGCGCTCAGACGCTACAATCCTCCTGATACTTGATACCTGACACCTGACACTTTTCCATGATCCTCTCCGACCGCGATATTAAGAAGGCCTTGAAATCCGGGCGTGTTGTCATTGACCCGCTCTTTCCGCACGCCATCCAGCCGGCGTCTGTTGACCTGCACCTCGGCGCGGACTTCCTCATCTTTCGGAACGACCGGCATGCGTTCATTGACCCGGCACAGCCGATAGACGAGATGATGGAAAGTGTGACGATAAGCGACAAACGGCAGTTCGTCATCCATCCGGGCGAGTTTGCGCTCGGAATGACGTACGAGGTAACCGGCGTCGCGGACGATATGGTGGGACGTTTGGAGGGAAAGTCATCCATCGGTCGCATCGGCCTCATTATTCATGCGACGGCAGGATATTTGGACCCAGGGAACAAGCTCAAGATGACTTTGGAGCTTCACAACGTCTCCAATCTTCCCATCAAGCTCTATTACAAAATGCCCATCGCGCAGATGTCCTTTACGCCGCTTTCATCCGCCGCGGAGGTTCCGTACGGCAAAAAGAAGCTGAATAGCAAGTACTACGGCGCGATGAAGCCGCAGGCGTCGCAGTATTGGAAGAACTTTGACAGAAAGAATTCTTGGCAGACGTTCAAGAAATGAAGGTTCGTATCGCGCGGATAGACAAGACACTGCCGTTGCCGGAATATCACACGGAAGGTGCGGTAGCGTTTGACCTCTATTCGCGCGTGGATGATACGTTGCAGCCGAAGGAGAAAAAGATCTTACCAGCGAACTTTATTGTTGAAGTTCCAGCTGGGCACGTTCTCCTCATCGCGGCGCGTTCATCAACGCCAAAGAAGGGGATTATGTTGCCGAATGGCATCGGCGTGATAGACCAGGATTACCACGGCCCAGCGGATGAGCTTGGTATCTTCGCGTACAACTTCACCGATGCGCCGGTTGAGATAAAACGCGGTGACCGCATCGCGCAAGCGCTCATCGTGCCTATCGTGAAAGCGGAGTTTGAAGAAGTAGAAAAGATAAAGGAAGAATCCCGTGGAGGATTTGGGAGTACGGGATAATTGTTCAGTACAGTGCGCGGACGAAGAACCCGATGCGCGTGATGACGACGAATCCGACGCCCCAAGCAAGCGGGAGCCAATAGGGTATGCCGAAAAGATGCGCTCCCCGCCATTTCTGTTGCGCGCCGAAGTAGCGCATGCCGATTTCTATGACGGCCCCGAATGCGACGCCGATGAAAAAGAGCGGCCACTCGCCGTTGTGATAGAGTACGGCGAATAGAAGAGCGATGATGGTGAGGAGGAATGCTGCGAGACCCCATTCACCGAACATCCGGCGTGATTCGCAATAAAAGAAGAGCAAGAACGCGGCGATGGGAATGCCAAGTTCGTTGGCGAACATCCAAGGATCCATGGGGACAGTTTACCACGAGATTTGCGCACGACGCCCAAAACAAGAACGCCCCGTACGGGGCGTTCTTGTTTTGGGGTGGCCAACGGGATTCGAACCCGTGACGAGAGCTCCACAAACTCTAGTGTTACCACTACACCATGGCCACCATCGCCCGTTACTGTAACGCGCAGACACGGAAAATGCAATTTTTTTACACATACGGCAAGTGAACTGCTTACCCGAATTTCCGCCACCTGGTATAGTTATGTCGTGTCACGGAGCAGGATAAACCCGATACCGCGCGAGTCGCACCGCATTCCCGATATGGAGGAAGCGCGGGACGATGCCGCCCAGCCCGAGAGCATTGTCGGCGGGACGGCAGTGGAGGAACAATACCGTGCAGTGAAAGAATCCGTCGGCGATGATGCGCCCGATGTTGCTGTGCTGGAACGCGAAGCGCGCGAGGCGGTGGATGAGGAGCTTCCGTGGAAACGGAAGTTTGATCCGGTATTCGGCTACTTCAAGGACCGGATGGGCAT
>CAZMPQ010000007.1:18622-27790 GCA_964568535.1 uncultured Candidatus Saccharibacteria bacterium | reverse complement strand
GAAGCGCCGTCACGAGCCCCTCGGTCGCCTCGGGCGTCATGAGCGGCTCCTTTTGAATAGGAACAAGCACGCCGTCGATGCGGAGCGTAGGGCGCCGACCGACCGCAATGTGCAGGTCAGACGCGCTCTGTTTCGCGGCCGCCATTAAAAGCTCGTTCAGCTTCTGTGCGTAATCCATATGGGTCGTATTGTACCACGTGACGCGCGGCAGGCGCTACGCGTCGTCGTACTCTTCCGTCGTCCGCAACACATCTTCCACCGACACGAGCCCTTTGAGCGCTTTTATGATGCCGTCCTGTCGCATGCTCATCATATGCTGCGCAACGGCCTCCTTCATGATTTTCTGGAGCGTCGGACCGCTATTGATGACTTCCTGCAGTCCCGACGTCATTTCCAATACCTCGAACACCGCGATGCGTCCGGTGACCCCCTTCCCGCGACACTCGCTGCATCCAGGTGCATGATAGACCTTATACGGAGCGGTAAATCCCGCAGTGTCTGCCGAAGGCAGGCTGGCGAGGTTCCTTGCGATGATCTTGGCGATGTTATCCGAAGCGTCTTCCGCGGTCTTGCACGCCGAACACAACAATCCGACAAGCCGCTGCGCGATAATGACGTTCAAAGACACCGGCATAAGGAAGAGGTCCACTTTCATATCCAAAAGACGCGGAATGACGCCGATCGCGTTATTCGTGTGAAGCGTAGAGAGCACAATGTGCCCCGTAAGCGCCGCCTGCACGGCGAGCCCTGCCGTTTCGTTATCGCGCACCTCGCCGACCATGATGACGTCGGGGTCTTGCCGCAAGATCTGCCGCAGACCTGAAGCAAAATCGTAACCGATCTCCGGCCGTACCTGCGATTGGTTCACGCCGGAGACGAAATATTCCACCGGGTCCTCCAAGCTCACGATATTCACCGCTTCTTCGTTCAAACTCTGAAGCAGCGCATACAGCGTTGTAGATTTTCCGGAACCCGTCGGCCCGGTCACGAGGATCATGCCGTACGGTTTCTCTAGTCCTCGCTTTACCTTCTCTAAGTTCTGCCCGGCCAAGCCAAGCTGGTCAAAACCCTTGAGCCCCGTTGATGGATCAAGAATGCGGATAGCAATCTTCTCACCGAGTGGCGTCGGGAAGGTCGCGACGCGGAAATCTATCTCGCGATCGAAGATCTTCGACCGGAACCGGCCATCTTGCGGAATGCGCGTCTCGTCTATCTTCAGATTGGAGATGACCTTCACGCGCGAAGTTACGGGCTGGGTGAGCTCCGCCGGCAGCGACACCGCCTCCTTGAGGTCGCCGTCTACGCGGAACCGGACACGAAGATAGTTCAACTGCGGCTCGATGTGGATGTCCGACGCACGCGACTGCACCGCTTCCCGGAACGTGTCCGCGACGATCTTGATGATAGGTGCTTCTTCGGCAACTCCCGCTGCCCCCTCTTCCAAGCTGACCAACTTCCGGCCCGAGCCAGATTTGAGGTTCATCGCGGAAACAACCGCTTCCACGCCGGTCTTATACGGCGAATACTTGCGGAGAATTTTCTGCCAATCATCACGCGAGACGATATACACCCCAAGGTTCAATCGCTCGCGCCGCGCGATGAACTTCAATGCCTCCTGCGCCTTCACATCGTCCGGCTGGAGCATGCCGGCAACGAGCAGACCGTCCTGCCTTGCAAGAGGCACGAGGCCGTACGTTCGGACGGTCTCTTCAGGAATGAGCTTCAGCAACGCATCATCGTACGCGCCAAGCTCAACCTTCTGATATGGAATATTGAATATCTGGCTCTTCACCTGGGCGATCTGCTCACCCGGCACGATACGCCGTTCGTCGATAATATCTTCCGCAGAACGGCCCGACACGAGCGTCTCACGCTTGATCTTCGCAACCGCATCTTCCGCAAGCAGATTACGTGAGCGGAGCTCTTGAAGGAGTTGGTCGCTGGTCATAGGAAATATCTTCGTATCTCATTGTAACACGCCGCGCCGGGACGCCCGAGACACCCGCACGATACGGGAAACGTACCCAAGAACCATTCTCCCGTATCAGCGTGTCCGCGAAGGCGCCGCAGGCGCCATATCAAACCCCAAAAATGGATTGGCCCTACCGAAGGAACCTGCGGGAGGTTGCGTAATGTAGTCGTGGAGATTGGTGAACCGGGGATCGCCAATGACCGCTTGCGGATCGATATCGGCGCGCGACGCCATCTCGGTCGCCGTGAATCCCTCTGGCGCGGTGATCGTAATGAACTCCGGCTCTGCGAAGAACACATAATACACAGCAGCCGCAATAATGCCGAGAATGAGGAGCCAGACCAGGATGCTCACGATCCCGCTCGAGACGCCTGCTGACCGCTCTTCTTCAACAACAATGGCCATGATAATTATTCTTGTTCTTGCTGATAGTACGCGACGACGGTGAACTCCAGCACATAGAGATTCTGCGTCACTTGCTGCGCGGGCCGCAGAGACACGTTCGTAACATCCATAATGCGCGTATTGGTTTCGAGATCGTGCAGGAAACGTTTCACGTCCTCATAGGTTCCCGCGGTCCTCACTTTGAAAGACACTCGCCCGATGGGGGCGACCGAAAGGGTGGATGTCGCGCTCCGGCGCGCGGTCCGGGCAACGGACGTGAGCGCATTCTCATCCATCTTATCGATCACGAACGCTTGTGGCGCGAGCGCGCTTGTGAGGAGAAGTCCGTTGAGCTGGCCGACGGCCTCCGCGATGTTCGGCTCGAGCGGGAACGCGGCTGCGAGCGCCTCCTGTGCCGCCGCGCTCGAATCATAGGTCGCCACCAGATCACGCACGCGCTCAATGACCGCTTTTTCTTCCGCCGCAAGCTGCTTGCGGCTCACCAGCTCCCCGCGCAAGCGGTTCAAGTTCGCATACGCTGGCTGGATGAGCTGGAGATACACCCAAAACGCCCCGACGAAAAGGAGGAGGCCGAGGAACGCGCTTGCGAGCCGTTTGGTAGATTGCTTCATGGCGCAGGAGTATCCGATGCGGGCGGTTCGCCCATGCTATCCGCGGAGATCTCAAGCGGCACGTCCGAACTCACGAGCGCCCCTTGTTTGAAAAAATCGTCGCTGAACGTGAGCGTCGCGTCGAACAACCACCCGTTCCGCTCGCTCGCGCTGATGCTCCGCACTTCGAACGCCTGCACGTCGGGGTCATCCTCATACCGATGCGCCTGGTCCACAAAATCCTTCACGGTCTTCGCCGCACCGCCGAACATCGCCTTCCGATCGGCAAGCTTGATCTCCAAACGATTGTACGCAACGTTCTCCTGCGTATTGCGCTCCAACCACTCCAGAAGACGCAAGAGCGTCGCATGCTCATCCAAGAGCTTCTTGATGTTCGCGATCTGCGAATGGAACACCTGGATCTTGTAGCGGTCATCATCGGAAACGGCGTTCACCGCGTTCTCGCTCGCGCGCTTCAGGGCATTGATCTCGCTTTCCACGTACGGCGTCATGCCGAACGCAATGCCTACATAGATGCCGAGCACAATGAAAAACACGGTGCTCGAGACCATCAGCATCCGCCCGGACCACCCCGGCGTACGCGCCGGCGCCCGCCCGAGCTGTTCAATTACTTTTTGTGGAAGAGGCATGAGTATTCCCGAATATACGAATTGAAAATAATTACGAATTCGTAGGTATCGGCTGTTTTTGTTTCATTCGTAATTCGTGCATATTCGTATATTCGGGACCACTATATGAATTCACGAAGTGCGAGGCCGAGCGCAACACTCATCATCGGGTTCAATTCTCCGACAAGCGGCTCGATGTTCTGCGGATATTCGAACCGCGTGAACGGGCTTGCTTTGAGAACCGGCAATCCGAACTGTTCCGCCCAATACTTCTCCACGCCGAGCAGGTTCGCTCCCCCGCCCGACAGGATGATACGTTCGATGGGCTTCGCTGCGGGAAACTGGCCGGTGTAGTTGAACTGCACCCGCTTCACCTCATTCATTATAGCATCCAGAAAGGGCAACATGATTGTGGACAGTTCGTAGTTCGGTCCCGTTCCGATGATCCCCCGCTCGCGCTTCATCTCTTCCGCGCGCAACGGGTTGATGTTCAAGGATTCGGAAAGTGCGGTGGTAAGCGACGCACCGGCAAAATCGCTCTGCGCCGAGAATTTGAACCGTCCGTCCTCAATGACCGCAATGGCCGTAGACCGGCTTCCGATGTCCACGATAATGGTCGGCGTGGGGTCCGTCCCAACAATACTCCGCGCAAGCGACAGTCCCTCTACCTCGAGCGCCCGCAGATTGAGCCCTGCGGACTTGAATATGCCCTGATACTTCCGTATCTGTTCCTGCGGAACCGAGATGAGGAACACCTGGTCATATTTGAACCCCTGATCGTCGGTGAATGTCCCGACCTTCACCCAATCAATGGCTACCTCGGATACCGGCAGCGGGATATACTGGCGAACTTGGAACGCCATGGACTTCTGCAATTCTGCATCCGTCATCTCTGGCAGATTGAGCACGGTCGTGAACGCGGAGAATCCGGCGAGTGATGCGATAGCGTCCGTCGTCGACGGGCGCATCTTCTTCACCGCAACGCGGAGAAATTCTGCTATCTCGTCCTCAAAAAGCTTCAAGGTGCTCGTTTGGAACACGGTGTTCGCGCGCGTCAAGGAAGCCTGGCTCTCCAGGAGCGCATAGTTCGTGACGCGAGGCAGCTGGTCGCCCTGCTCCACCTCCACGATCTTCATCGAGGTCGTCCCGATATCAACGCCCAGATACCGCGGCGCGATGGTCTGCCGTAAGAAACCAAATGGATTCACCATGAATGACGGATGTAGTATACCAAGGAATGCGGGGCTTTCCGAACGGATCTGTTCTGGTATACCATTCCGCTCACGCCATGAAATTCCGCGATCTTATCGCTAATGCGCTGGACATCGTCTTCCCCTCGCAATGCGTGGGATGTGACGCACCCCTCGCACGTGGCGCACTGCTCTGTCCCGCGTGCGAGTCCGCCGTACCTATCGCCCGAACGTTCTTCTGTTCGGTGTGCTTGTCACGTCTGCCTAGCGCACCTGCGCACACGGGGCAGGCAAACGTGCCCCCGCAGGAAACGCATCCGTTGTGCCACCCGAAGGGATTTCTGTTCGGCGCCGCGACGGAATACCAGAACGATACGGTGCGCGAGCTGGTCCATGCGCTGAAGTTCCGCTCGGCCCGCGCCGCAGCCGAACCGCTCGCACGGATGCTCGCGCAATATATCCGTGAGCTCGGCATCGCATCGCCAGACACCCTCATGGTCCCGGTGCCGCTCTCGCGCACGCGCGAGCGGACGCGTGGATTCAATCAAGCCGAGCTTATCGCGAAGCTCGCCGGCGCGGAATTGAACATCACGGTCGTCCCGAACGTCCTCCGCCGCATCCGCGATACGAAGGCGCAAAGCGATATCCATGAGCGCAAAGAACGGCTGAAGAATATGCGCGGAGCGTTCGCGCTGGACTATGCCGACATCGTCCGGGGACGAACCGTCATCGTTGTGGACGATGTGCGCACATCGGGCGCAACGCTCGGCGAGGCGGTTGCAACGCTCTACGGCACACGACCCGCCCGCACAGGCAGGCCGAAACACATCTACGGCATCGTCGTCGCACGAGCATAGACCGAAACTTTGGTATACTGGGAGAACAATGAACCCTGGGATTCAGTGGGAAGCGCCCGAATTCGAACATCGCGAGAAAACCGTGACGTGGTACTGGGCGAGCATCATTATCGCCGTACTGATGCTTGCGGCAGCCGTGTGGCAACGGAACTTTCTTTTTGCCGTACTTATCGTTATCGGCGAGATACTCATCCTCGTCTGGTCGGGAAAAGAACCTCGAACGGTCCCGTTTCATCTTTCCGAAAAAGGGCTGGTGATCGGGGATAAAACTCACTATGCGCTGACCGATTTCCATGCCTTCAGCATTGAACCCGGCGAGCATCTCCAATGGCCGGTCATCTCGTTCGTCCTCAAGCGGAAGTTCCGTCCGCCGGTGCATGTACGGGCGCCACAGGGCCGCGTCGCCGACATTCGTGCGCATCTTGCGCTCTCCATTCCGGAACAGCCGTGGGAGGAGAATCTCATCGACACGCTTGAAAAATTCTTCGGGTTCTGACAGGATTGAACCGCCCTATCCTGCCCTCGTCGTTCAACGGATAGGACGCAAGATTGCGGATCTTGTAATAGAGGTTCGATTCCTCTCGAGGGCACATGGCGCGAAGCGCCGATACCGCCGCGAGGAAGCGAACGAGCGGAGGGGGTCGGGGAACCGCGACCGGTTCCCCGTGGAGGAATGAGCGGAGCGAACTCAAAACCGAGGGTTTTGAAAAGCGAGCGGAGTGAGCGCGTGAGATTCCTCTCGAGGGCACCGAGCTCCGACAGCGGAGCAAGTGCGGGTATAGTACATCGGTAGTACGCCACCTTGCCATGGTGGAGAGACGGGTTCAATTCCCGTTACCCGCTCAATAATAGCTTTTGACCACCTTCCCATTTCACCGTATGATGATGTGGAAGAGGGTCCACATGGGCCTTTTTCCTACTGTATAGGCCGCGTAACCAGGCATCAATTTTATCGTTTCCTTATGTTGGATGGCGAAAAAAGGCTAGTTCAGCGCGCCGTCAAGGGTGAGGCCTCAGCGTTTGGCTTGCTCTATGATCGCTATCAACCGCAGATATACCGGTTTATCTTTCTCAAGGTGAGCCGACGTGAGGAAGCTGAGGACCTCACCCATCAGGTTTTTCTGCAAGCTCTTCAACATATCGGCGAATACGAGGATGTCGGGTTCCCGTTCACGAGCTGGCTCTACCGTATCGCGCGGAACGAGGTCATTGACCACTACCGCACGAGAAAGCAAGCGCTCTCCCTGGACGACGTCGATCCTGAATACTTCGCCGCGCTGGACCGCGCGATGGAGGACACGGAACGGCGGATGGACATGCGGCGCGTAACGGACGCGTTGAAACAGCTGAAGCCGGAATATCAGGACATCATCATTATGCGATTCGTTGAAGATCTCTCGCCGAAAGAAATAGCCGCAGCGCTCCAAAAGAGCGAAGGAGCAGTGAAGCTCCTCCAACACCGCGCCGTAAAACAATTACAACGATTGCTCAAACCTTAATTGTCCATGATGGACCTTTTGAAACAACTGAAACGGATAACTCCCGACGCGTCGTTCTCGGCGCGGTCGCGTATCGAACTTGTCTCGCAGATGCCCGCTCGCGTCGTGCGGCCGTCCGTCTGGCAGCTCATCGGTGAGAGCTTTGCTTCCGCGGGCGCCTTGGCGCTCGTTGGGATGCTTCTCGTCGTCGCTGTCGGCGGATTCTCGGCATGGAACGTTTTAACACCGCTCCGCATCGCAAGCTTGGACCCGGTGGGGCTCACCGCGGAGGCAGAAGCGATAGACATCCAGATCCAGCTCGCCGGAGTCGGCTACACGGACCTTGAAGCCGCTGAATCCACTCCCGCCATCGCCGGCGCACCAGCCACAGAAGACCGTCAAAGCACCGCGACGCACAAGCTTGCAAAGGAGCTCGGTGTCCTTGAGGCCGTTGCCACGACCTCCGACAAAAAAGTGACAACGCTCGACGAGGCGCTTGATGTGCTCGCAGAGTAGCCCCGCATGGTGAAACGCTCGCTCGCCAGTGTATATGGGACGGTCCTCGCGGCCGTTCTGTTCGTTCTCTGTGCCGTTCCCCTGCCCGCCGTCCATGCGCAAGAAGGGCCGTTATCCTGCGAGTTCACCGACGCGCTTGCGGAGTTGAATGGGCTCCAGGCGGACTATTACGGAGATCCGGCATTCCGGGTCCGCACCGAGCTCGCGATACGCAAGAAGATACTGACCACGATCATCGACTGCGCATCCGCTGATGCAGACCTGCTGGAACAGAAGATCAAAGAAACGCCAGCGGAGGACACCGTCATCGGCCCCGTTCGCGCCAGATTTATGGAAACGCTCACGAGCGCCCGGCGTTATTACGCCGAGGCGCGCTCACGCGTAGATACGCTCGGCATCGGCGGGAGCAAGGAACTCGCCCGCGAGGTCCGCGCGTGGCGCGAGAACACCTACACACCAACCGCAACGCAAGCGCTGAACTTCCTCGTCTGGGTGAAAAATCAGGAGCTGTTCCGTGCGGCAAACGGCCGGCTCGCAGATGTCCAAGCGGCTATTCGTTCGCTGAAGCTCACGGAAGACGAAAAGGCGCAGACGCTTCTCGGAGAAGCCGTTACATCGCTCCGCGACGCGAACAGCGAGAACGATCGCGTGCGCATGGAACTCGACCAGTTCCCTCCCCCGCCCAACACGCTGGGCATCATCCAACGCTCGCTCGAAAAGCTCGCACATACCTATGAACAGTTTTTCGCCTTGAGCGAGCTCGCACAAAAGCTCATCCCGCTCGGCGAGAAAAAATAGGATCGACCGCGCAGAACTAAAAAGCCCCCCTCCATGGCGGGGGGCTTTTTAGTATCCGCTCCGTTCTAGAGAACCGCTTCTTTCAGGACCTTGCCTGCGCGGAACTTCGGTTTCGTGGATGCCGGGATGTGTATCTTCTCCCCGGTCTTTGGGTTCCGCCCCTCGCGCGCAGCGCGCTTCGCAACGCGGAAGGTGCCGAAGCCCGTGATCGCGACGTCCTCGCCGCGGCCCATGGTCTTCGTGATCGAATCAAACACGGCTTCAACGGCCCGCTGCGCGGCTGCTTTGGTCTCCATGCCCGCAGCCTTCTGTACTGCTTCAACTAATCCGTCCTTTGTCATGGATAGATGAACATTGGCTTCGACCTTTCGGCTATGGCTTGAGTATAGCAAAATCAAGGCATTTCGCCAAACTCACCCCCCTCAAACACCTGCGCTCGGAGGTATTTCCACCCCCACCGCATCAAATATAGGCTTCAGGAGCTCATATGAGGGCGCTTGCCGAAGGTCTGTTGACCGGGCCACGATCTCTAATTCGACACGGGCGGCAGGGATATCCCCTGCGTAATAGTAGATAATACCAAGCTTCAACCGGCCCTCAAGATCGGCTGCATTTTCTGCAACTGCTTGCCCTGGAACCCAGCCGTCATGATGAACAGGACAAAAAAGATCTGCCACGACGGCAAGCGGCGCTGGCGTGGTTGCGCCGCGGCGTTGCTGACAATGTGCCCATG
>CAZMPQ010000007.1:11687-18612 GCA_964568535.1 uncultured Candidatus Saccharibacteria bacterium | reverse complement strand
GTTCTCCGCAACCGCCTCCCGATACAGCCCAATCGCCTTGCCATACTGCCCCGCATCCGCATACCGGTTCGCTACCACGCGCATCTCATGGCCCGTCTTCGGCACGCGCCCAAGCCGCTCTGCGGTCTCAATACTTCGAAACCCGACATCTGTCTTTCCGGCTTCAAATGCGATGAGGCCGTGGTAAAAATGCGACTCGCCGATCTCCGGCTCAAGCTCTATCGCATCCGCTGCGGCCCGTAGCGCATCGTCCCACCGATTCTGGAGAATGCGTATCTTCGCGAGCGCATAGTATGTCTGTTGGCGCCGAGGACTCAGCCGAAGCGCCTCCGCGATATCCCGTTCCGCTTGCGCGAGACGCTCGGCATCCGATTGATACAGCACTGATACCGCATCGGCATAGCTCACATAGAGAAAATAGTTCAGTGGGCTGTTATTGATCGCGATGCGTAGGTCATCCATCGCTCGACGCACCATCTCCGGCGTCATCGGCACGCCCTGGAGATACATTTGCGAAACGGCCGAGGAAAAATCCTTTCGCGCCGCATCGCGATAGGGGTTCACCGGGGCATCCACGGCACGCTCATACGACGCGTACGCCCGGTCCGTTTGGCGGTAGAGCAGGTAGTTCAAGACCCAGTACTGTCCGTTGTTCGCAATGAGAATGCTTACATTCGCGAACACCCCTACGCCGGCAAGAGCGGCCGCAACCACGCCGAGCGCAATGATTCGTCCAGAGGTGCGAAGAGAACGGGGAACTCGCGCCGTTTCCCCCGCAGGAATCGCAAACCCCATGAAGACCGCGAGCGCAAGCAGCGAGCCGAACGAGTCAAAGAGGAAAAGGTTCTGCGCAACATACGCCGTGAGGGCCGCGATGCCGAATGGAAAGAAATCTGCTTCTCTTGAGCGAAACAATGCAATGCCAAGCGCAAGCAAGAGCCACGCATACGCAAGAAAGCCAACGATACCGGTGGTCACGAGGTATTCTAGGACAATGTTGTGTGGCTTATCGAAATATGTCTCGGCGAATCCGTAGCGCAGTAGTTTTGGGTCAAACCGCGCATCAAATGCATATTTGAAGTTCTCATACCCGAACCCGAAGATCGGTCGCTCCCGCAAAGCATCCCACGATATCCGGAGCGCGATAAGCCGGGGCTGTATCTCCGGCGACTGGAGCGTGAGCGAGGTCAGACGGCTTACGCCCGGCACGAGCTGCCACATCGGCGCAGAGCGCGTGACAAAAAAGAACGCGCCGAAAAGCGCAAGCCCAATGAGCAGCGCAGCCCCCGCATGCCGTAGCGTGAATCGCCGCCACAACCGCATACCTCCTCCGGCGAACACCGACCACACCGCAAGCGCGATGAAACTCGCGCCGAGCGCAAGAATGGCGCCGCGCGTCTGCGTTAAGAATATCGTCGCGAACATCAAGAGAGCGGCTATCGCAGAGAATGTCCCCCACTCGTAACGTCCCGCCCGGAACTGCCGGATGGAAAGCCACACCGCAAAAAACAGATGGAAAAGGACATAGCTCGCAAGGAACGATGGATTCCCCAAGAACGAACCCGGCCGCCCGACGCTTGGCTCATAGAACATCTGCGGGATATAGGGCTGGATGAACGCATACACGCAAATGACCGCGCTCACGGCGACTGAAACGCCGATATATCGCTCCCACCGAAGATGTTCGCGTGCGCTCCACAGCATGGTGACGAGCGCCGCGATGTGCGCAAGGAACACAAGGCCAGCGCCGCGCTCTTGCGTAGACCAAAAACTGCGGGCGGGGTCGACGCCAAGCGCTGCCGACGCGACAAGGAAAAGTAAGAATACTACACCAGCTCCAGCGAGTGGAGTGAGCCGCGGCAGGCGCAGAACACCGGCAGCACAGAGGATGATCCACACCGCCACAAGCACCTCAATGAGCGCTTGGAAGACAAATACCTTGACGGTAACGAGGGGGAAAATATAGGTCTGCGCAACAAGGAACGGCGTGAAGAGCACCGCATAGAGCCCGAGGATAAAGAATTGGAAAAGTCGTTTCATGAGGTCGCCGCGCCGGGCGACGGCCCGGCATCACGCGGCTCTAGATATGCTACTCCGAGTACCGCCCCGAACACAACCCACGCATGCCGCCAGAGAAAAGCTTGGGTAAAAAGCATATCCGCGAAGAACGCGATGCCGATAACGACCCACCAGTATTGAGCGTCATCCTTGCGAACTCCGCGCCACACATCCCGTACGAGAAAGAAGCTGCTGCGGAACAAGATATAAAGCAAAATCACAAAACAGGCCAAGGCGCCAAATCCGCCGTAAATACCGAGTTCAAGAAGCGTGTTCAGTGGTGAGGGCGTCTTGCCATTCGGCGCATAAGGTCCCTGCGGAACATCACCCGAAAACCCCGTTCCGCGCGGGTGATGCACAAGAAATTGCATCGCCTGGGGCACGCGCGTCACGTGCGCTTGCGCGCCAACCTCCCATGGTCGCAAGGTCACCATATGCACGGTAAGGTCCGCGCTGCGTAATGCAACAAAGGTCTTCATATCTATCCCCCGCGACGGAAGGAGGAAATATCCCAGAAAGACCGTGCATATGGTCACCACGATGGGAAACATCCCGGCGCGTGCATCGCGGGTTCGTAGATATGCGACAAGTGAAAAGAGCCCCACCGCGACCCCAAGCGTGAGCCACGCGGCCCGCGTCGCAGACCAAAGCAAAAAACTACCAAGGACGATAAGCCACACAAAAAGCGCGGTCTGCGCCCACCGTTTGCGCGCTACCATGAACATGCCAAGTCCGAGCAGGAAGGACACGAGCGTCCACGCGCCGAAGATAATGGGATTCTGGAGGTGCCCCGCAAGCCGACCACCATGGATGAACGTGCCCTCGTCAAGATTCCCAAATGCGGGAAATACAGTTATGGGAGCGAGTAGGACGGCGATACTGAAAGCCCAAAACGCCTCTCGGCCACGCGCCGCGAGAAGCACGGCCGTGAAAAACGCCAAAAAATTCCCCGCAAGTCGGACGTAGTTCCAGGGCGCATCACCGGCGGGCGGCAGACCGAATGCCGGATTGAAGAGCTCTGCAAGAACGATGAACCCGACGATGCCGGCGCAGAGCAAGGTGATGTGAAGCAATTTCCCAGCATTCCGCCGGACTGTTTCCCATCCCGCTCTATCAAAAACAAGCGCAAAGAAAAGCGTAAGCGCGATGATATCAAACCATTTCGCGGATGCCCCTTTTCGAAATGTCAGAAATATACCCGCCGCAACGGCAAGCCATCGGATGATCCCGGAAAGCTCATATCTATTCAACATGGCAAGCACTACGCTCGCTGAAGCTGGCACAACAACACAATGAAACCAAGTATACCACCAAAAAGGCACAGCCCCCTCGTTTGAGGGGGCTGTGCGGGCGGTACCCGCGTCACAAGCACAGGTACGCCGTGCAGCTACTCGAAGCTTACGCTGGTAACCGTGAACGGAACCACGGTGGACTCAAGCGGGATAGCCCGCGTAGAACCATCGTAGACCTGTACATCGGACGTACCATTCACAAGCACCGAGAGGGACTGCGTCCCGGCAACGCTTGCATCGAAGAAGCTTGCCGAGTTGACCCGAACCTTCGTCGCCTTCGTCGTACCCGCGTCAATCGTGAACTGCGGGCTGAACGTGACCAAGCACGAGTTGCCCAAGCCAGGCGTGCAGGTCTGCTGCGAAGCCGAGCCAAGGTTCAAGTTCGTGTTCGTGTCAATGAGGTCGACGGTGAAGGCCGTAGAGCCGTTCGACACCGCGATACCCGAGAACTTGAGGGTCACCGTACCGAGGACCGCCTGGTACGAGGAGTTCGCCGCAAAGTTCAGGGTCGCGAGGTCGTCAACCGCCGTCCGAGCGCGGCCCGAGGACGAGCCAAGCAAGGAAGACGAGAGCGTCACCTTCGTGCGGTACACGGTGGAGGTGTTCGAGGTCGGGGAACCGGAAACGGTCGCCGATGCCGACGAATCCTTACCGTACGCCGTCACGGACGAGGTGGAGTTCAGGAGACCCCAGTTGTGCGTTGACCCGGAGGTCGCACCGCCGGAGCTGAACGTCGCCACATCGCCTTTGAGCTCAAGGTTCTTCGTGCCGTTCTTCGGAACCACCACGCCGCCGCTGGCGAGCGAGAAGGTTACCGAAGAGGTCGCCGAACCAGGCATCGTCGCACCCAGAGGACCGGCGACCATCGTGGTGCCGTCATAGAGCGACAAGTTCTGGAACGATGCGATACCCGCCGAACCACTACCGATCGTGTCGGCAAGTGTGATGTCGGTCACGCGGATATCCTCAACGTTGTCGGCGGTAAGCCGCAACGTGAAGAGCGAGTTCCCCGTGGAGCCCATCACGACCTGCTTCGACGGAGCGGACTCGGACGCTTGCGCGACCGTGAGCGTCGGACCGGAAGAGATCGTGGTTGTCTGACCAACGACCTCCGAGCCGAAGGTGATCGTGCTCAAGGACGTTATACCGATCGCGGACCAGCCCGTCAGGTCAAAGACCGAGGCCTGGGTCGCGGAACCGGTGAGGATGTCCGCATACACGTCAACCGTCACAGAGCCGCCAGCCGGGACGACAATAGGCGTTCCCGAGAAGGCAATGCTTGTCTCAGCAGCCGTTGCGCTCAGTGTCGCGCGGGTCGTGCCGAACTGCGTGCTGCCAACCATCACCTTCATGTTCTGCATGTCAAGGGCAAAGAGGTCCTTGTCAAAGGTGAGGGATGAGATGCGCGCGCCGTCGGCCGAAGAAGCCGAGATGACGAACGAGGCCATCTTCACGTTGTTCGCACCCGCAACATAGGTCGGAGCCGAGAAACCGGTATTCGCAACCACAGAAAGCGGAGAGGTCACAACCGTGAGCGTTGAGCCCGTCGCAGCGCCCGAGGATGCCGACTGGAAGGAATGCTGACCTTCCAAATTGGACGTATTGCCCGGGAGCGAACCTTGCAACGTTGTCGCATCAACCGATGAGCCGATGTCTACCACGAGCGAGATTTCGCGGGCGGTGTTCGCCGGAACAATGTAGTTGATGGGCGAGGACGACGTACCGAAGTGGCAGGTTATTGCCGCCGCGGCGAGCGTGCACTGGCCGGAGCCCGTGCCGCTTGCAACCGACGAGATGGAGTTACCCACCTGGCCGCCTGCGTCGTCGATCAGCTTGATGTTCGTGGTGCTCGTTGGAGCGGTCGCCCACGAACCGCCGCCGGTCTTCGTGATCGTCGCATCCAAGAACTTAACCTTCACCGCTTCACCCGCGGCGTATATCCGGAACTTCGCGAGCGTCACGTTGGACGCGCCGATCGGCACATTGCCTGTCGGCGTGTTGGACGAAAGCGAGACCGAGATAGAGCCGGTGTTAATGGTGATGGTTGTCTGGAGCGTCGTCGTGATCGTCGGCGAGATACCCGTGTTGTACTGCGAATCCACTGCATTCACCCGATAGGGCTGGAGCAGGGAGAACGTCATCGTCCGGTTCGGGCTGCCCATCACATCGGCAAAGACCTCAATATTGGAGTTGCCGGTGTTCAGAGAGACCGGGCTGGACGCGAAGTTGAAGTTGACGTTCGTGGACGCTTGCGGAAGCGTCGCAACCTGAACGCCGTTCACCTTCAGAACCAGGTTCTTGATGTCAGATGGGTTCGCCGAGCCGACGAACGTGAACTGCATGTTCTGCAGATTCACTTTGCTATTCGCAACGTTCGCGGTCCAGGACGATACGAGCACGTTCGACGTGCCAGCATCAACCGATGAACCAACCGCAACCGCGGTCAGCGTCATCGTCGCGATGGACGGATTGGAGACCGACGTCACCGTCAACGAATTCGTTGTCGGAGAGCCGGTAACCGGCGCACCCGAGGCAGTCGTTACCTTGGAAAGCTTCCAAGCAATCGTGTTGCCCGCGGTCGCCGAGGACGAAACGTCCATGCGCAATTCACCCCACCACGTCTGACCAGCGCCAACCGAAAGGTTGAGACCTGAGAAGGTCGCCAAACCGTTCGTGAGCGACTGATACTGCGCGACGATTTCACCCGTCATCGCATCAGCGAGGTAGAGGTTTGAAATATTGGCATCTGAAAGGACGCCAACTTTCATGAGCTCAAGGCCGGTGACGGTCACCGCACCCGAGGCCGAAGCCGTGAAAGCGAATTTACCCGCCTTCACCTGGCCAGCGCCCGCGATAGCCGAACCCGTTGCCGAGTCAGCCGCGAGGGAAACTGCCAAGCCCGAAGCCGGAGGCGGAACGCTCGGACCGCCGGGACCACCTGTCACCGGACCGCCCGGAGCCGCCATTGAATTGACCTTCGCGCGAGTGATGGGACCGAAGTACCCAGCAGCCGGCGAAACGCCATTTGCCGCTTGCCACTTGGCCAAAGCCGCCTTGGTCAACGTACCGAAGTACGTGGACTCGCTTCCCGGAGCGCCTGTACCGCTCGCCGCCACTTGGGCGCCGTGCGAGTTCAGGAACTGCTGGAGGGCCTTCACGTCAGCACCCGTAGAACCCACGGTGAGGTCGCGGGTAAAGGTGTACGATGAAGAGCTTCCAGTAGATGCTCCGATTTGCGCCTGCAACGCCGCGATCTGCGCCAAAAGCGACGCGATCTGGGCCTGCAAGGCATCAACGGATTGTGCCTGAGCAACCGGCATGAGCAGCATCGCTCCGGAGAGCCACACTGAAGTGGTCGCCGTAAGCGTTGCCGAAACTAATTTTTTACTCATTGCTAGTGCTTAATTTTCTATGTGTTTGTTTATTGATGGGAAAGGTCATCCGGCTGACTATCGACCGTCTCGCGAATGGTAAGTCCCGCCCCGGCTTTGGGGGCCGGGATGGGCCTCGCCGTCCGTGAGGTTGGCGGGAGGTGTACCCGGAGATCAGTCAACGAATGCCTGTGGTTACAAAAT
>CAZMPQ010000007.1:2229-11587 GCA_964568535.1 uncultured Candidatus Saccharibacteria bacterium | reverse complement strand
AAAAAGAGCTCGCCGGTCAAAGCGAGGCTGTTCAGTAGAATTTAGAAATTAGCCACTAGAACTTAGAAGGGCGTGTTCACGCGCCAACTAGGCCCTAAGCCCTAAAACCTAAACCCTAACGAATGGTCCAGCCTCACACCAGACCGTGATACCGCTATGGTACCTCAGGGAAACCGGGTTTTGCAAGCCCAAATGACCCCTACGTGAATAGGAAACGGGATACCCCCCTTCTAAGTTACGCTGTGGATAAAAACCAACATCAGACATATTTTCACAATACGTTGCAAGTGGTTCTATCCCGGCGCAAGGCACGACGAGGATGGTGTATATAGTCCGGCCTCCGGCTCTTCCTATGCAATGGATATTTCCCTCGCCCGATAGGAGGTAGCCGGCCCACTGTGGCCAACACGCTCTACGAGACCTTGCGAGATAAGCTCCTCAATATCGTATCGGAGCGTCCGCTCGCTTACATCAGGGAAAAACTTACGTATATCGGTCATCCGGCAACCTGTCTCGCCGTCAGGTGGATTGCCGGATTGCCGGATTCGGTCAAAGATTGCCGATTGCCGGATCTGCGCCCGTATGGAAGTTTCTGTATGGGCGTCTTTCTTGCCTGTCACCGTGGAGACCGGCTCAGAAACAACCTCTGGAGCCGTATCCATCTCCTGTACGGCCTCCAGGCCATCGGAAGGACCGCCTACATCAGAATGAGACATGACTGGCTGAACCTCCCCGCGTACAGGAATAGGAGCGTCATCCCCGCCTGCAGGCGAAAAGACCGAGCTGACATCAAAATCATCCCCAGACGGAGCTCCGAGCGCGGCATTCATGTGCGCCACAAGAAGATTTACCTCCTCCGCAACGACCTCCCCATTGCGAGACGTGATAACGCCAGTGCTTGCCGCAAGGCGCACCAGATACTCTATCCCCCGCAATGCGGCAAGGGCCTTTTTGCCGCTTCCCAATGCCGTTGCCGAAAGGACTTCCAGGCCTAAATGCTTGAAATGACGGGCAAAAGGGTCCGGCTGGATGGTATCGGCAATGCGTACCAGCGCATAGCTTATCTCAAAGGATTTCTTCAAAATTGCCGAATCAAATGTAGACCCCATCTCAGCAATACTTCCAGCGCGCGTTGCAAGCGGTTTTGTTGATTCCGCAAGGCGCGACGAGGAGATTAGGAGTTTCACTCCAGCTCCGAGGAGCAACGCGGCGGGTCGACAAAACCGCCGCAACCCTCCGGGCTATGGCTAATTTCACGAAGCTCTGTGTCGTTTCCTCCTCGCAGTATCCCAGTGGATACAGCGTCGTCGTCACTCCTCGATCTTCATGAAATTTGCTCATAGCGCGGGCGGAAGCATTGTTGAAATGGGGTCTGATTGCCGGATAGGATAATTCGGCAATATCCTAATCCGGCAATCAGGCAAAGTCAAGAAAAACAAAATTGCCGGATATCATCATCCGGCAACAAGGAAAATGTCAAAAAAACTCACCCCACCTAGAACTCAATGTCTATATGGGTTGTGTGGTCTAGGGCATGACGAAAACAATCAGGGGCCAGTGATTATCGCTGGCCCTTGATGAACGGAGGGGCTTTCTGCACCAGCCGGGAAACGCTTTACCTTGGAAATTTGAAAGTGGAGAGGACTTTATCAAAAGTTGCATCATCCACAGAGTCTCCGATGGCTGATTTATATAAAAAAATCATTCTGCGCCTAGCTTAAGAGTAGATATGATAAACGCAACAAACTCTTGTGTCTTAGGATCGTTCCCTTGCTGGACATCATCCAAATACCATGAACATAATCGCTCGTTTTCAGTCAGATAAAAGTCTCTAGAGATGGTGGTTTTTATTGTGACGTTAGAATCTTCAGAGATGGGTTTTTCGTACTCTAACCGATCTACTGATATGAAAAAAACTTTGCCGTTCGATAAATAGTAATCCAATTCGGATCTGAACGTTTCACCATAAAATGTCTGACGAATAAATGGGGTATTGCCCCGCTCATCTCTGTAGTTATCTTGAACCCCGCCTTCCGTAGAAAGCCCGATGACTTCTTTTGATACCTTTAGATACTGAGCTATGCGGTCACTGGTTCGCTTAACTTCTTTTTGAATATCAACAATCGAACAAGGTCGATCCTCTTTCGGAGAAACAATCCGACCGTAATAAGTCCCCGCACCAATTATCGCTATGGCTACTACAGCAATAAGAATAGCTCTTGCTTTCATGTTCAAGCCCTATCTTCGTAAATCTTGTATAGACTGTCCAAACGTCATCTCAAAATGGGGATAATCTGTATAGGGCGCCGCCCATTCTCCACCCCACTCAAAACCTCCCTGCTTTGCAACAGCAGCAATATTCGCATCAATCGGCGTCCAATCTGCTTGTCCGTCTCCTGTCATTCTAACAACATCCATGGCCAATCCATAGTTGTGGTAACTATAACCGCCCCTGACATAAGTAACTTTATCTCCCGGCGTAGTCCTCCCCTGTTCAAATAGCCTATCTTGCTCCTCTGGAGATCTGTACCCTGTGGTAATCCGCAACTTCACACCTAAATCACGATCCACATTGTTAATAAAATCGGTTGCGGGTTGACGAACTCGCGGATCTAGCCCCTTGATACGCTCGTTTGTAACAGAATCCCACGTAGAAGGATTCTGGGGTGGCACAGGCGCCTTTACTGCATGCGACGGACTACTCCCGCCGCCTCCTCCGGAGCCGCCCTTGATCCAACTCATCAGCGAAGAAACCAACGACTGCAGCAGCGAAACAATCGCCTTCATGCCGTCGGATATCGACGCCTTCCCGCTCGGGTCTTTCCTACTTATCGGATTATTGAGCGAATAGCCGTATGAATTCAAGCTCTGCGGATTCGCCAAATCCTGCTTACCCCAAAACACCGGGTCCTGGCTCGTGAACTGTCCACGCGCGCCGTCGTAGTAGCGGGCGTTCAAATAGCTCAAATTCGTTGCCGCGTCATATCGCTCCCCGATATATTTCCTCGCCTCGCCCTGATACCCTCCTGTCTTTTGGTCAACCCGAGGAGAACCGTAGGGATAGTAGTCAACCGCTTCAACGATGTCCCCCGCTTCGTCCGTCACCAGGCTCACCCCGCCGAGGTGGTCGGTCTATGTCAAAGAACTCTCCGATTAGCTTACCATATCGCCCATACCGCAAAATCCGGCAACGGAAAACGGATCGACTCCGATGCACTAAGCCCGCTTCTTCAGTTCCGTTCTCTGTTCCAGGCGGTGCAGCACACGCTCCGCATGTTCAAATCCAGCAATAGTGCCGCAATCAAGACGCGTTCCCTTGAACGCGAACCCGCAGACGCGTTCGCCACGCGCGAGCATCGGCGTAAAGACATCCGCAAGCCGGAGGGCATCGTTTTCCGCGGACACAAGGCGCGCTCCTTTGCGTTTCAACGCAGTAATGAACCCGGGCGAGAGGATATAACCGCCAACGACGCCCAGATCGGACGGGGCATCCTGAACCGCAGGTTTTTCCACAAATGACCGCAGCAGATAGGAATCTCCCCGTGCCGAACGGGCAAGTTTCCGCGAGAGCTCCACGATGCCATATTTAGAAACATCCTTTTTCGGAACCCGCTCAAGCAAAAGGACCGGCGCTTTCGTCCGCGTATAGAGCGCAATGAGCGAGGCAAGCGGGGGAGTTTTGGTCAGGATGAGGTCGTCAACGAAACGGACTGCAACCGGCTCCCCCTTCCCGAAAAATCGCGCGGCCTGAAGCACCGCGTGGCCGTCTCCCAGTGGTTTTCGCTGGATGCGCAAGGCGAACTTGCGGATGTTCGGGAAATCGCGCCGATGACGCTTGATGTATGCCGTAAACTGCCGGCGATGCTGCGGGCTCGCCACAAGAATGACGGTGCGGATGCCGCTCGCATCTGCCTCTTTCAATATATATTCCAAAAGCGGCCCCCCGTTCACGCGGACGAGCGCTTTGGGCTTCCGAAGCGTAAGCGGCCGGAGGCGTTTGCCAAGTCCGGCCACCGGAAGCACGAGGGTTTGTACTGATTCAGCCGTATGCCGCATAGATGCAGGATAACGGGCAAAATTATATATCAAGAACTACCGCGTGTCAATCCCTCGCCTTGCGCGCCGACGCTTTCGCATGCTCCTCGGCCATATGGAATTCCTCGGGTGTGTTCACGCCGTACCCATCCTCGGTATCCTGCATCACCATCGCGTGGACCCGCTCGCCTTGCGAGACCGCGAGGCCAACGACATCCGTCAGATAGAACTCCTTCGCCGCGTTGTCGTTCCCGATACGTTCCAGATTCGCCCAAAGCCAATCAGGGCGGAAACAGTAGATGCCGCAGTTCACCTCGCGTATCTTCAATATCTTTTCGTCCGCGTCCTTCACCTCCACAATGCGCAGCACATCGCCCTTCGCGGACCGAACGATGCGCCCGTAGCTTTTGAGCGTACTGTTCATTCCGGTGAAATCATGCGGCTCCGCCGTCGCCATCGCGACCGCAGCATTGTCCTTTCGCCGGATGCCGATCAAACGCTCCAAGGTCTTCGCCGACAAGAACGGATGGTCTCCCGGCACGATGAGAACATCTGAAAATCCTTCATTCATAAGGTACGGCTTCGCTTGGAGCGCCGCGTGTCCCGTTCCCAGTTGGTCCGCCTGCCACACGTAGCGGTAGCGGTCGCCCGTCGCGTCAATGACCTTCTGCCCCTCGAACCCGACGATCATGGTCGGTTCGGAACAGACCGGCCGGATATGTTCCAAAATGCGAAGGATGATGGGAACGCCGCCGATCTTCCGGAGTACCTTCGGTCCTTCGTGCTCGGAATTGAGCCGCTTCCCCTTCCCTCCCGCGAGAATGATGATATGGACTCCATCCATCCGCTCCATCATACCGGAAAGCGCGCGACCGGCAAGGTTTGTTGTATATAAAAGTACGAAGGCCTCCATCCCAGCAAAGGGACAGAGGCCTCAAGATGCGGCGCAAGGCCGCAGTTCGTGTTACGACGCCCGCAACGGCGGGCACTGGCACATGATCTCTTCACCCCCCTCGGCGGCCGCGGACATCACGACTGCTCCGCGGTCACTCTCTCCATCGCCGACGAATCCGGTCCCCGGCGTCCGCCGGTAGGCCATGCGAAGTGCCATGCCGAGCGCAACATCGTCGGAAACATCAGCGTACGTGTACATCACGCCGATGTTCATGATGCTCCGCACGACCGACACGTGGTAGAACTTCGCGATGATGTGCGCCAACTCGTGGCACGTGAGGATCCGGGAACGTGCGTACTCCGGACGGGAGAACCGAATGGTACCGCCCGTCACGACGTTGCCGCCCGCAGGCTCAGAGCTCGCGATCGCCCCGTACTGCCTGGGGTCAATGGAGGTGTCCACGTACACGTTCACGAGCGAAACGTCTCGTGGAACACTCGTGCCGACGGTGACGGTGCAGAGACCGCGAAGCACCGCATTGAGGTACGCCACGACCTCCTCGATGGAGTCATGCGTCCCCGGATCGTCCCAAAGCTCGCCCGAGTACTTCACGTGCCACGGACGAACGGAGCGCCGGATGAAGCCCCCGTGGAGCTCCGCGAGGAACGCAACGTCACCGAACGCGCCGAGGCGCAGGCAAAACTCGCTCGCGCCCCCCGCGGACGTCCGAAATGGGATGCACCGGTTGTCGAGCGGCGTGTCGAACGTGAGCGCGGTTGCGCCGCTCACGGGAACCACGACGACGCCGTCGTCGTTCGTCGTCCGCTCCAGCGACACCGGCTCGCCGACGCGAACACGCGCGCCGGAGAGCGAGATGTCCCCATCCAGGTCGTCGGCTGCAACGACCCGAATGGCACGGTCGCCCTCCACCACTGGCGAGGGGCCGCCGAGCGCCGCGGAACCGTTCTCGCCCGTACTGCACGCCGCCGCGGTCACACCGACCGCTGCCGCGCCTGCTCCGTTCTTCAAGAACCCCCGTCGGCTCAACTTCTCTTTCCTCACCAAGCTCACCTCCCCGCGCGCGAAGCGCGCGTAACACAAAACCTATGAAAATGATCCGGACACATTATGACATGAGTTTCAAAAAAATGCAACTCGCCAGCTTAGTTATAAAAATGATAAGTCCCGAGGTGCAGCGTCGCACCCCGGGACCATCGGTAGTTGGCTCAGTGGAAATTACTTCCAGTTGATCTCGTAGAACTCCACGAGCGAATCTACCCTCACTCGCCGCGTCGTCACCGCAGCCGCGCCGTCCAGACCGAACGGGACCTCCGCGACGCGCACTGCGTCGTTCACTGCGTCGCTCCGTGCGACGTCGATGAGAGGCGCTCCGGCCTTCACCCAGTTGCCCCCCGACTCATCGGGGGAAACCCAGACCTGCACCGCAAAGGCCGTTCCCGGGAAGGTGAACTCCAGCCGCAGCGCTGCGGCGTTGGCGCCGAGAGGCACGGTCCCGCCGTCGGACGGGCGGAGCACGGTCATCTTCGTGAGCACGGGCGGCACGGGATCCCCCGCGAAGGTGTAGGACGTCATCGTCGGTGCCTCGGGAGCGGAGCCCCCACAGGCGGAGAGGATGCCGATGACCACAAGGGCCACGGCGAACGTCTTGCGCATGGGTGGCCTCCTATAGCCAAGGGCGTCCTCGCGGACGCGTGAAACGAAAAAAGCGAGTGTTGTTAAACTTAGTTGGAAATGGCGCCGCGCCGATGGGCTGCATCCGCGGGCGTCTCTACCATCTTCTTACCATAAAATCCGGCTTTGCACAAGCCCAGGTGTGGACGGCTCGGGGAAAGGTCAACGAGTGTAGGAAAAACGGCCCTTCCCGCACGGTCGCAATGTACAAAACACAGCTTGCACGATACAATGAACCCTTGAAGACCGTGCGCATGATGCAACGCATCCCGACGACACTCATCATCTTCGCCGATGCCGCGCTCGCCGTAGCGCTCATCGCCGCGGCCGTATGGGCATTCGATATCCGCATGCCGTCCTTCGCGCAGGCGCTTGCGGAATCCGAGATCGTGCCGACCGCACGCGCGTTCGCGGCGCAGTGCAATACGCGAGAGACACCGAACAAAGAGGATTGCTATGTGCGCGTGTTCAGCGAACTCATCCGCCGCGCAGGATTTCCGTCAGCAGAAAAAGTGCTCTTCGCGCTACAGGATATCGATGAGATGACGAAGAGCTGCCACGTCCTCGCGCATCAAATGGGCCGCACCGCGCTCCGAGAAGATCCAGAACACTGGAAAGAGCTCGCCGAGGCGGTGAACGTGCAGGCATGCGGCAGCGGGTTTCTCCATGGCGTTCTTGAAGCGCACGTCGGCGACGATCCGACCTTTGTGATGAACGCAGGGTTCGCGAACGATGTCTGTAATAAAGGCAAGGACCCGTACCGCGACCGGATGTGCTCGCACTTCATGGGACACGTCGCGCTCTTAGAAAAAGAGGGTGATATTCCCGAAGCGCTTCCCATCTGCGACGGCGTCGTACCTGAACTTCGTTTTGATTGTTACAACGGCCTCTTTATGGAAGACCACCAGAAGCTCGCGCTTGCGGAACACGAAGTTGCGCCACTGCCGCGATACACGCCGGAATACGCCGCCGAACTTGAAGCGGGTTGCAACGCATACGACGGCGAACGCGGAAATGCCTGCTGGACAGAGATGGCGGAAGTGTATGCGAAGGTCTGGAACTACGACGCACAAGAGATCCAAGCAGGATGTGGGCGAGCGCCAAACGATGCTGCGCGCCGCGCCTGTATGGGAAAGGGCGGTGTCATCCTCATCACCTACCCCCTGGAACGCACGCCGCAACAGCTCACGATGATCTGCGCGCCGGATGCGAATGACCCGGTCCACTATCGCTCATGCACAAGCGGACTCATCTCTGCGCTCATGTACTACTCGCCGAAGTTCACGAGCCGCGGCATCGCGCTTTGTGCGAATATTCCCGCAGAACACCGCGAGTGGTGCTTTACGGACCTCGGGAACCAGCTCTCGCGCATCGTGCCGAACGCCGCAGAGCGCGCCGAATACTGTGCAAGCGCGAGCGACGAATACCGCCCGCGTTGCGTCCGTCCCGGAAATCAATGAATCCCTCACTCAGTAAGAAGATAGCCGGTCGTCGCAGGACATTGCGCAACATGGAGATCGCAATAAATGGGAAAGGTCTTGTTTTAGTACAGAAGCGCAATGCGTACACGCTTCTTACTGAGTGAGGGATGAACCGCACGCTCGCCCTCCCGCTCTTCCTCGCCGCGCTCGGCGTCACGCTCGCGGGCGCGCTCGCGTGGAATACGCGCCCATCAAAAGGGCCGGCAGCCCAACCCGAGATCACCGAATACACTCGTGCGGCCATGGCGAACTGCGCGAACGCAAAGCTGCGCGGCGCGTGCCTCAAAGGCGTCGCCCGAGACCTCTTGGACCGCTACACGCTCTCTGACGTCCTGCGGGTCTTTGACGAGAACGAAACGCGGCCGGAGTTCTTCGACCGCTGTCACGAAACGGCCCACTATCTCGGCCAGGACGCATTCCGGCGCATCGGCAACATCCCCGCGGTCTATGCCCAAGCCTCGCGCGCCTGCCTCGGCGGAACATACCACGGCGCCGTAGAGGGATATCTCATCGAAAAACGCATCAAGGCGGATGACTACGACGCGGTACGCGCGGAGATACCCAAGATCTGCGGCACGCCCGAGGACTATCGCGTGCACCAGGAGTTCACGGAGTGCGCGCACGGCTTAGGCCACGCAACGATGTATTTCACCGAGAACGACCTGCCGCAAGCGCTCGCGCTCTGCGACGCTGGCAAGAACATGGAAGAGCGCGAGATATGCTACACCGGCGCCTTCATGGCGAATTGGGACAGCTTGGGAAGCGAGGACCACCCAACGAAGTACGCGAAGCTGGATGATCCGCTTTTCCCGTGCCCCATTTTAGAAGAACGATACCAGCGCCAATGCTACACCTACGGCATTTTGACGACGTCCCAAGGCAGCGTGGAACGCTCTGCAGAACTTTGCCGGCAGATACCGGAGCGGTTCCGCACGGAGTGCTTCGCGACCATCGGCCGCGACCGCACGATGATAACAGCCGATCCGGTAGAGCTGCGCAAGCAGTGCGGCATCATCGCCGAGGAACGCTACCGCCTCGTTTGCCTCGGGGACGCCGCGTACAACCTCGTGGTCCGCTTCGGCCTTGCGTCCGACATCCCGTTCGCCTTCTGCGCATCCGCGCCCGCGGAAGAACAAGCGAAGTGCTATGACCGCATCGCCGGAGCCGTGCCGAACCTTGCGCCGGACCAAGCCGCAAAGGACGCGTTCTGCGCACGCATCCCGGACGAACAGTATCGCGCGGCATGCAACGAACG